>JADLDX010000215.1 GCA_020846515.1 Pirellulaceae bacterium | reverse complement strand
TCGAAGATTCATGGTGTTGGGCAACCGAGGGAGGAATGATCAAGGGAGAGTATGGAAGGGGAAAAACGACAGGTCAAAACGCAGCAAGCTTGACCACTAACCACTAACCACTAACCACTAACTACTAACCACTAACCACTAACTACTAACTACTAACTACTAACCGCTTACTGCTTACTGCTTACTGCTTACTGATTACTGCTTACTGCTAACCGCTAACCGCTAACTACTAACTGCTAACTGCTAACTGCTAACTGCTAACTGCTAACTGCTTACTGCTAACTGCTAACCGCTAACTGCTTACTTCGCCAGGCTTACTGAAATGATCTCCTGATCATTGCGGATGAAAGCGTGACGATTGGAGAAGGCGGGATGCGTCCATACGACCGGTCGGCCAAACGCATCGCTGGTGGGTTCGATCACGTGAGCCCGGCCCAGTTCTTTGTATCCCGTGGGTGAAAGATCGGCCAAAATCAGATCGCCACGTTCGCTGAGTAGCCAATAGTGCTCGCCCTGTCGCACAATAAAGGCAGTGCCATGGCTGGCGCGTCGCGTACCACCTGATGTAGGCTCGAACGTTTCCCACAAACGTGTGCCATCGCTGGCCTTGGCTGCAATGAATTGCCCGCTACCGCAGTCTGCACCGTAGAGCGTATCGCCTTCAAATAAAGCCGGCGCGTTGGCCGAATACAGAGCCGTCTTCGGCTTACCACGCCAGAGTTCTTTGATGGATCGGCCATCAGCCCCCAGTTCAAACATGGCACCCACTTCACCTATGCCACTGGCGAACAACCGATTACCAACGACGCGTGGTACAGCGATCGACATGGCGTAACTGGGTTTCAGCGGCGCACTCCACCAGACCTTGCCAGTGAGCGGATCGAGGCCAGCCAGTTCATCAGCCGTCCAGATCAAGAGTTGCTTCTGACCAGCTACGGTGATTATTGAGGGCGCACAGTATCCAATTTCGCTGGCTGTCAGTGCTCGCCACTTTTCTTCACCTGTCAGCTTATTCAGAGCCACTACCACGCTGCCCGATCCGCCCGCCAAACAGTACAGCAGATCACCGTGCACCAGAGGAGCAGCCGCATGGCCCCAGATTGGCGTTTCAGCTTTGTATACGGTCGGCAATGATTTGCTCCACACGACTTTGCCATCGCTCACTGACAAACAGATCAGGTCTCCTTCGGCGCCCAAGGCATATACGCGATCGCCGTCAACGGTGGGCGTCGCTCGCGGGCCATTGCTATAGGAGATGTTGTAAGATCGCGGATAGGCGTGGGTCCAAATTTCTTTGCCACTATTGGCATCCAGACAAACAATTCGTTCGGTTCCCTCGCGCTGATCGCGACCACCGGGGTTATTGGTGTTCTTCCCCGAAGTGGCTTGATAGTCGGTGACATACACGCGGCCGGCCGCTACGGCGGGTCCGGAATAACCACCGCCGATCGGCACACGCCACTGCGTCTTAAGACCTTCTTTAGGTATCTCATCGACATATCCAGTTTCACGCACGACGCTATCGCGCTGCGCCCCCAACCAGCCTGGCCAGTCATCGCCGGACACTGGCTTGACAACGCCTAAAACGCTGGTCGCAATGATCAAGCCCAGGAGCGTTGATTTCGTCATTGGTCATTTCCCACTTTTCAAAAGAATTCTTCAGTCCGACCACATTATCGTGTGACTGCTGAGGTTCCACAAGCTGAGCCCATGCCGACCTCACAACGCTATCGATAGCCTTTTCTACGCCCCGCCTGGGCAACGCTGTGAAGCATTTTAGAAGCGGAACGGCGCAAGCCGTCCGGTATATGCCGGTAGTTATTGGAACTGGAGGGCTTGCGCCCAACCGCTACAAATGCCCGGTTTCACGAGCAAAAATGCTTCACAGCGTTGCTGCCTTGGCACAGGCTATCCATCCATGGCACGCGAGTCTTTCTGGGAAAAATCAGATTGGCGCTCCAATTGCATTGTCAATTGAAATTGTCTCGACACATGTTGACCCAAGCCTATGCACACCTATCGCAGGAGCACAATTTTATGCCAACCGAAAACGCTTATCGCGGCGCCCAGTTAACCAACCGGACATCCAATCGAACGGCCAGTCGGAATTCCGATCGATCTTCCAACCAACAAAATCGTTCGCAGAAGTCGGAAGATCAAGCCAGTTCCTGCGAGAATGTTGGCACAACGGAGCGTTTAGTATCCGCAGGACTAGGTGGCCTGTTAGTCGCCACCGGCGTCGTGCGTGGCCGATTGCCTGGTCTGTTATTAAGCGCAGTTGGAGCGTCGCTGCTCTATCGAGGACTAAGCGGTTACTGTGCCCTTTACCAGCAGCTTGGGTTGAGCACTTGCGACCTGGACTCCGATCAGTCAGACGATGCCCAGAGCACGAGAATGATCTCTGAACGCGGCCCACTGGCCGCTTTCTTGCCGGATCATGATGCCATCAAAGGTGTGAAAGTCGAAGAGACGTTCGTGATCGATCGTTCTGCCCACGATCTCTATGAGGTGTGGACTCGCTGGGAAGAGCTGCCCAAGTTCTTGCCCCATATTAAGAGCATCAAGAAAATCGGAGCCAAACGCACGCAGTGGATTGCCGAAGCACCGCTGGGTATGACGCTGACTTGGGACGCCGATATTCTTAAGCAGGATGCCGATCGCATGGTCTCTTGGAAGAGCGTACAAGGCGATGTGGGCACAGCCGGGTCGGTGCACTTCAAGGAAGTGGGTGATCAGAAAACTGAAATGCGTGTTTCGATGCAGTACGATCCACCAGGCGGCAAGGTCACAGCCATGGTCGCTGAGTTCTTCAACATGGGATTGGACAAACGTGTGCGTGACGACCTTGAGAAATTCAAAGAACGGCTGGATGCACATAGCGAGCAAAAAGCCGAACAGCCAGATGCCAACCAAAAGGGATGAGCCTAGTTGGCATCTGAGGTTTGATTGGGTTAAGCCCTCGGTCACCGTAGCCTAGGGCAACGCCCTAGGAACATTTCCGCAAACGCACTCCATTGGGCAAAACGTTTTCACATCGCTCGTTGCTTGCGGATGAAGTCGAATTGCTCACTCCCAGGGGCAATGGCCAATTCGGTCTCGGCATAAAATGCATCGACGCTGATTGGAGCAAGCCTGGATTGGCCAGCCTCTGATTGGCCAGCCTCCGATTCGCCAACCAGGGCCACTTCGGATCGCTGGTTGATCGTATTGATAATTTGCAGTACATCCAGACCTGAAACAGCTCCGTCACCATTTAAGTCAAAGTTGCTTGCAAATATGTCGATGGTGTTGGTACCAGCCATTCCCGTCGGCTGAGCGGTTGCTGAAGCTGATCGATCGGCCTGCGAGTTAATGCGATTGACGATCAGCAACGCATCTAAAGCCGTAATGACACCATCGGAGTTAACATCTTGGCTGATCGCCGAGGTCGTTCGCAGTGTTTGCCCCGTCGTCAACACAGACGTTTCTATATTTTCTAACGCTAACGGCGCATCGATGTCATAAACCAAGAACTCTGCGCCCTGCTCAGCGTTGGGGCTAAACGTTAGCGTGATCGGCCCCTCCTGTGTGACGCGAATCTTGAATCGCGCGAAATCTTGAGCATCTGTAGATTTGCGAGTGGTGGTATTGCTAAAGCCTCCGAGTTTCTTGATCCCACCCTCTGAAACCAGGCCACCCTTTCCACTGGTGAACTCACCGAGAGCTTCTGGTTGTCCGACGACGCTGAAATTGGCGCTATTGAAGGCGACGTCCACGTAAGCGGCGAAGACACCTGTGCCACCATCGCGTCCATCTTGGGCAGAGACCACCACCCAGACTTCATCACCCACCGAGGCATTATGGATTACTTCTCCAGCTTCATTCTCCAGACGCGAAAGGATCTTGGCTTTCGCGTCGGTCTTTGTCACGATGGGATCAATCGGATTCACGACAACAAACGGCCCGGGCACCCACAAGTACGCCTGCACGGTCGCTGTTTGTCCGTCGAAGTAACGGACGGTCATGGTGAGCACTTCGTTAACGCCCACCACGTCCTCTGGCACGCTGACGATGATCGATTGATCTGCACCGAGGGTAGCTGCTATCTTTTCTCCGCCTGTCAGCGAAGTGATCGTGTAGAAACTTGTGTCCCAGCCGCCGAAGAGTCGAAACTGCTGCGTCTCGCCGGTCGATACACTCCAGCCGACAGTCAGCGTGCTCGGTTGCACGCCAAGCGTCACCTCTCGATCCAAGTCCTCACCCGAGAGATTGTCGATGGCATGTGTCGACACCGCATTGCTTGATATGGTGTAGAGCACGTCGTCTAGGACAAAGTTCCGTTCAATCGATTCCGGATGTGGCACTTCGGCCAACAATTGCAGCGGATCATTCGCATTGACATCTATCTTGAAGATCGGCGCAGATTGGCCCATGAAAGCATGTATAGCCTGAGGCGGAAACATCTGCATGACCAGAGCGCCACCGGACATGCCACTGCCCAAGGTCAATATGCCTGAATCGGAGTCAAAACGAATGTCCAACGCATTCCAACTATTGCCCCAAACTTCGATGGTTGAACTGGTCCAGCGATCCACGACGCGCGGATTAGCCAAATCAGCCGCCTCATACAACGAAACTTGCAAATAGGGCGTCCGATTTTCACTCAATTCGTAGCCCAAGCCTACCCAATGCGTTTCATCAATACGTTGCAAATAGGTCGTGAAGCCAGGAATCGTTAGTTCGCTCAGCTCTTTCGGCGCAGCGGGATCTGACAGATCTATGCCATGTAGAGGATCGATGAAACGTTCAATGGTTTCGCCAGTGGTGACCAATGCGCGCTCGCCATCAAAGTAAGCGCTCAACATGCGCTCACCTGGCGCGATGTCCTTCAACTCGCCTAGAACTTTCCAGCCATTGGGCGTATCGCCAATGGTGAAAATGTTTGCTTGTTCACGCCGAGTCCACTCAAACCCATTGGCCCTCAAATTTTGCTCGATCGATGCAGTCGCCACGCGCAGCACACCATTGTGCTCGTCCATCCATCGCGTCTCGTTGATGAATCCGAGCACTTCCACCGAGGCACTCACGGTCAACTGGCCATCGTCTGCCGTTTCGATCCGGTAGATGTCTGTATCATTATTCATTTGTCGCGCGACAAGATAAATATTGTCGGGCGCCATGTAAACCATCGGATTGACCAGTCCGCTCAGGACCTCCGAACCGATCAGACCAAGTGCGTCTTCGTCCAAGTCAAACCGTAAAACAGTGGTACCGCCGTCCAAGCGATTGCCTATTGTGGCGAAATCAGACCACTGACCAATATCCTGGCCCGCCGGCAAGGAATCCGCATTGGGGCCTTGTTGATAGTTGGGCATCAAGGCCGACAACAAATCGGTGCGGTGGCGAGCCAGATAGTCCGCAGCGACTTCAAAACGGGTCTTACCATCGCTGCCCTTGACTACCAGCGGTGCAGGCAACACGGCACTGGTCGACTGAACCAACGTCAGTCGCCCGTCTTGAACGGTACTGCCCAGGCTTCGTCCATCCACGGCAGTTGTTGAAAGCAGAGTCGGGTTCGATCGGTCAGAAATGTCATAGAGCTGAACGCGAGTCTTCTGTGCCGTATGGTACACAGCACTGTCGTAAAGCGGTCGGTGGTCGTAGAGGTTACCCACCGTTAACAGGCGATCCCCCACGACGAACATGCGCAGTTCGCTGACGGCCTCATCTGACATGACCTTGATTGTCTTGAGCGCCGCCGGATCGCGTGCGTCTACAACCTTGATTCGACCGCCCTGAGCTATGAACAGGTAGCCATCGCCTGTCACTTCCACGCTATCGGCTTCATCAATGGCGGCATGTTGTCGATTGGTCAGATCGAACGACATGACGTTCGCTGCACGAGAATCCGCAATCATGGATGCAGAACTGATCGACAGGAACTCGGGGCGCACCGAGTGGGCCATATACCACCCGAGATCGACGCTGTTGACTTCTTTGCCAAACACGCCGCTCCAGTATTCAGTTACCGCGTCCGCGATTTTTATATCCAGCTCTTCTTGCGACGCAAACGTCTTAAGGTCCGCATCTTCCCAACCAAGGCCGAAAGCCTTCTGCGTGGCGTAGTTGGCTAAAACAAACGCCGGCTCCAGCGGTACTTCCTGGTAATGGACAAATTGGTCGTACATCATCAGCGACGCAAAGACGCGACGCTGTTCAAGAAATTCTAGATGCAGCTTAGAGCGCTGCGCAAGTTTGGATCGACCCATGTTGAACCTCGGACTGAGCCCTACCGATCGCGCTTCGGCGATTGCGGGGGGTGATTGCGTGTCTAGAGGAGTATAATAGCGCAGGCACTACCTACGCTATCGCGCAGAACAGTTGTTGTTCTTAAATGAATGGTCGATCCGAGGGCAGATTGTTACAGAAATTCGCCAAAAACCACATTACCGGTTGATGGTCGAATCTGGTCAAAACGCCGCAAATGGCTGATATCAAAGAACTTACAGTTCGTCTTCGCTACTGCGCACCTGGCCGCGTGCGATGTACCCGGCTCGTCGTCGAGCGTAGGCCTGGGCGGCCGGCATCTGGTCGGCCAGCCATTGCTCGAGATCCTCAGGCGCCGGTTGATCGACTTGAATGCGCTCGACCAATTGCTCCATAAAGACTCGGCACCAGCCACAGCCCGTACCCGCCCCCTGGCACTCGCTCAAGCGACTGGCCACCCGTACCTTGTGAATGCGAATGTAGTTGATGACCTTGCGCCAGGAAACATGAAAGCACATGCACAGTTCATCATCGGGTAGCATGACGGTTTGGCTTTCAGCAGCTGGCAATTAAGCGGTTGGCGATGCGACAGGCGAACAAATAGTCGGGAATGTTAAGCGTTTCTGAAGTTGTATGGACATCGCGTTGGCCACAGCCGAGCGTAACCGTAGGGACGCCATGTCGCACCAACCAATTGGCATCCACTCCACCATTGGAAACCGCCAAGACCGCCTGGGCTCCTTCAGCTTGAATGGCTGATACTGCGGTTGTGACCACCTGCGCATCCTCATCTAGTTTGAAAGAATCGTAGTCTACGCGGCGATGAACTTCGGCTTGAACCGCCACACCTGAGGTGCTTTTTACCTGAGCGGCCGCTTTGACAAACGCCGCTTCGATCGCCGAAGCAATAGCATCGCGAAACTCACTATCATGGCTGCGCGCTTCGGCGTCCACTTCGACACGATCGCACACGACGTTGGTGGCCGAACCACCATGAATAGCGCCGATGTTGCTCGTACCCACCTTTTTGCCTTTGCGCACATCACCCAACCAACCATCTTTCACCAGCGCGGCCATCGCCAATCCCGAGGCGTGGATAGCGCTCGCGCCGGCTGCCGGGGCCAAACCTGCATGGGCAGCTAGACCATGCAAAACGATCTTCAGTCGTTCACCACCTGTCGCACCAATGGTCAGCTTCCGTGGATTGCTGCCATCGAAATTAAATGCCATAGCTACTTTGCCAAGTTTGGCAGCGTTTAGATGGCGACTGCCTTGCAAACCAATCTCCTCCTGAACGAAGAAGCACAGAGTCAGCGGCGGCGTGGCCTGTCCACTCTCGAGCGCTTCGATGGCAGCTGTTAACACTACGGCCACGCCAGCTCGATCGTCAGCGCCTAATCCTGTGGACTTGTCTATCGATCGCACTTCGTCGCCGAAACGTTTTGGCTTACAACCGACGCAAATGGGCACCGTATCCATATGTGCGGACAGCATCAGGCGCGGCCGACGCGCCGCACCGGGCAACTTTACTATGAGGTTGCCGATAGCCCCTGGCCGAGGAGTTTTTTTGTGAGCGTTATCGTAGCTG
>JADLDX010000214.1 GCA_020846515.1 Pirellulaceae bacterium | reverse complement strand
GCGACTTGAGCTTGTCGGAGACCGTGTATGGATTGGGGGCCGGTATATTTTTTGCCGGCTACTTCCTGTTCGAGATTCCGGGAGCATTGATTGCGGAACGTACCAGTGCCACGGTCTGGCTCGCGCGCATCATGATCTCCTGGGGATTGCTGACTGGATTAATGGCTTGGGTCGGTAACGAATGGCAGTTTTACACCTTGCGATTTTTGATCGGTGTGGCGGAAGCCAGTTTGTATCCGGTGCTTTACGCCACGGTAATTCCGCGCTGGTTCGCGCCGGAGGATCGCGCTCGCGCCATCGCCATCATGTTATGTTCCTTGCAAATCTCCGCGATCATTGGAGCACCGCTGGCCGGATGGTTGATCGACGTACCGTTGTTTGGTTTTAAAGGGTGGCAAGTCCTGTTCATTCTTGAAGCGGTGCCAGCCGTGGTGCTCGGCATTGTCGTCGTGTTCTGGCTAGCGGACTGGCCCGCATCAGCTTGGTGGTTGCGCGCCGATGAAAAGCATTACCTGACCAGTTTGCTCGAAAAGCGAAGCCAAACGCAAGCCGCACAGCATTCCATGACGGTTCTACAAGCTTTGACCAACCGGCAAGTGTTGAAATTGAGCCTGACGTACTTTCTATGGATGACCGGTTACTGGGGATTCAACTATTACACGCCTAGCAGTCTGAAGAACTTTGGTTGGTCCAATCAAGCCGTGGGTTGGTTGGTAGCGCTTGCGATGATCTTGTCGCTGCTGGTCATGCTGTGGGTCGGACACAACTCATCGCGCACCGGTGAGAAACGCTGGCACGGCGCTGTGGGCATGTTTCTGGCTGCCATCGGCATGTGCGGCGGTACGCTGAGCTCCAATCCCCATCTGGCCTATCTATTCTTGTGCCTGGCCGGTATCGGGGTTTACTCAGCTTTGGGAGTTTGGTGGTCGTATCCCAACACTTTTCTCAGCGGTGCGGCCGCAGCCGGCGCGGTGGGTATGATCAATTCTTTGGGCAGTCTGGGTGGGTTCGTCGGACCTTATTTGACCGGCTTCGTCAAGGAACTGACAGGCAGCTACACCAGCGCTTGGGTTTGCCTGGCCGCCTCGCTGACCACTGCCGGTGTACTCATCCTGACGCTGAAAGATGCTCGCCAAGCCGAACCGGAATCTACGTAGCCACCGTCGCCAGACGGTAGAGAGCGTAGCCACCCTCGCCAGACGGTGGACTCGGCTGGCGGCGAAATCCACCGCTTGGCAGCATTGGCTACAGAGCCCGCAGACCTTCCAGTAGCGCCTTGTATTCATCGCGACAGCATGGACACTGCCGTAAATGGTTCTCAATGGCCTGCAACGCCTCGGGTATTTCTAGATTCGCCAGTTGGAACTCGGCATATTCGGCGACTCGGCCGAAGCAATCGTCGCAGCCAATCGGATCCGGTTGTGCTCCAACGACCATTTGAATCAATGGCGTGATATGGCGTTCCGTTAAAAACATGTTGTTTGCTCTTTATACTGTGCCCGTCGACACCGTCACAGACGGTGGACTGTAGCCACTGTCGCCAGACGGTGGACTCGCCTGGAGGCGAAATCCACCGCTTGGCAGCGGTGGCTACCTAAAATCACCAATCGTCCTTGGCGACATACCCAATGTAGTTTGAACCATTTCGGTAGTGATACCCTGGCGTTCCAATGCGGCTTTCAATTTCAATCGACCATCATGGAGCAGCTTGTAGACAGCGTTCCGATTGCTGCTCAGGCGATCGGCTAATTCATCCACCGGTATGCCTTCCAGAGCCCCACGCATGGCCAATCGTTGCCTATCCGACAGTGAACTCTCGATCAATGCATTTAGTTGATCAATCAAGTATTGACGTTGATCGACCAGATCATCAGCGGCTTGCCGCGCCTCGCTGGAGCGTTCGAACCGCAGCCGATCGGCCGCCTGAATGGCATCGAGCGAGATGTCTTTTGTATATTTTCGTCGAACCGCACTAATGCCCACGCGGGTCGCGATGACCACGGCCCAAGTCAGAAACCGACTGTGACCTTTAAAACTGTCCAGCGAAGTCAGCACCTTGAGCAACGCGTCCTGAACGATATCCTCCGCTTGAAAGGAAAGTCCATAACGCTGTGGCAACGAATGAGACAAGGCGCGCAACAGCGAACTTCGTAGTCGCTCGATCGCTTGACCACGCTCAGGCTCTGGGCCCTGCAAAAGTTTGACCCAATCTTCGTCGGCTATGTCACTCATTCAAAGATGATATGTATTTCCGAAGCTGCAGCGGCAGCGCACCGGCCTCTGTTCATTAAGTCTGGCGCAAGAAACCTGACGCAGTAATCTAGCCCCGTTATTCGGCGAGCGCTTTGTCGACCACTTTCTCAATGATCTGGTCGCCGGTGGCGCCATTCCAATTCAGTTCGCCTTGCCACCAATGGCGAATGTAGCCTTGCTTGTCGACAACATAAACTGTGGGCCACATGGTATTGGCCCATGCGTTCCAGCTCTTGGATTCGAGATCCAACAGAATCGGGAATTCGAGTTTCTTTTCTGTGGCAGCTTCCGCAATTGCCTTGGGATCACGCTCCCGAGACGTTTCGGGGGTTTGTATGCCGACGACTACGACGCCTTTGCTCTGCAACTGCTCATGCCATCGCTTATAGATGGCAAAGTTCGCGTGACAGTTATGGCACTGAAATGCATAGAAATGAACCAACACAACTTTGCCACGCAACGACTTGAGCGTTATCGGCTTGGAGTTTAGCCACTGCTGATGGTCGTCGAACTCCGGCGCCATAGGATAGATACGTTCCAGCTTGGCGGTTTCAAAGGGCGCTCCGACCAACTTCGTCAACTTACGTAGTTGCACTGTGTCCAAGCTGGATTTAATCACATCCTGTTCAGCCTTGATGGCTTTGGTCACTGTGTCTTGCAGCGTTGTAGCAGGTTGCTGCTTCATCAGGGCTTGTTGTAATTCCTGCTGCGCTTTGTCCGTGGCCTTTGCAAGCTCTGCCAGCTTTTGGGTCTGCTTTTCAGACAGCTTTAGTTCGTCGGTCACGTCGCTCCTGAGCAAAACACGCACACTTTGCGATTGCAGTTCGAGTTGGCGAACGCGTTCTTGTTGCTGGGACGTCAGGTGATCGGCCATCCAGCGGGCAACTTGTTGTTCCAGCTTATCGAGAATGGGAAACTGTTTATCCAGTGGCAGAATTCTCGAGCGAAACCAGACACCATCCACTTGTGCGAATAGTGACTCAAGCTCGCCGATTTGACCGGTGGATAGCTTTAGTTCTTCATGGACTTCAGGCGCGTGGAGAAGCGCCAGGAGTCGGTGAGGCACCAGCGCACGATACTCTACAGCTACGCTGACGCTGACTGGTTCCGCGGCTGGCAGCCAGACAGTCGTCGTTGGTCCAATTACGCTCGCCAACATGCCGATTAACACAAGTGTCCACTTTCGTGTCCACTTTCGTGTCCACTTCTGCGATATCAACTGACTGAGCGTCGGCGTCCAGCCCAGGGGCCGCAATCCACCAGTATTCACCATAATCCGTTCCTCAGATAAAGCCCACCGCTAAAGCCCACCACCAAAACCCATCGCGGGGACCTGAGCCCGACATCCTCAAGTTGCGCGATGGAAAGTGACATATTCTTTAGACGCTGCAGGCTGGAAGCATCTTACTTGGGGTTTGGGAAATACATCTTACGGCGCGATTACGAGATATCGACGACACGTGGACCTAGCACATCCATGCGGGGCGAGATTCCCAATCCCGGAGCGTCGCTGGCCGACATGAAGCCATTGTCTCGCTGCGGGGCACCTTGGGCCGTGCTCACAGTGACATAGCTGTTAAAGTCCGTGCTCGTAAAGCGAAACGGTTCTGGCGTACTGTGCGCCAGATGTGCGATCGCGGCCGTAGTGATATCACCGCCCCAACTGTCTTCAAGCGTCATGGCGATGCCCATCGAGACGCACAAATCGCGAACCTGCCTGGTCTTTGTCAGTCCACCGAGCTTGCTGATTTTGAGATTTACAACATCCATAGCCAGATCCTGTTTTGCTCGCAGCAGAACGTCGAGGCCATCGATGTTTTCGTCCAAGACGAAAGGCAGCGCCGTGTTGCGTCGCACCGCCAGGCACTCTTCATAGGTCAGGCACGGCTGTTCAATGTAGACATCCAAATCGCTGACGGCACGCACCACTCGCATGGCTTCGTGCTGGGTCCAACCGGTATTGGCATCGGCCACCAGGCGATCGGTCGGCTTCAGCACTGCCCGAGCCGCTCGAATGCGTTGAATATCGATGTCAGGATCGCCCCCAACCTTTAATTGAAAACGCGGATAGCCCTGCTCGCGATAGCTGGCCACATTCGCGGCCATTGCATCAGGTGCCACTTGGGATATCGCGCGATACAACCGCACACTTTCGCCGTAGCGACCTCCCATCAAGACGCAGACGGGCAAGCCGGTTGCCTTGCCCAAGATGTCCCAGCAGGCCATATCAATGCCCGATTTGACATAGGGGTGCCCCTTGAGAGCCGCGTCCATTTGCGAATTGAGTTTCCCCAGTTCGCGTGGGTCCATGCCTAATAGGTGCGGGGCCAGCTCGCGCAAGCCACATCGCACGCCCTCGGCATAAGCCGGCAAATAGAACGGCCCCAGCGGACAAACCTCACCGTATCCAATCAAACCATCGGAGGTCTCGACACCCACGATCGTACTGTCAAATACCGATACCGACTTGCCTCCTGACCACTTGTACGAGCCCTCGACCAAGGGCAAATCGACCCGATGCGCAAAGAGGCGAACAATCTTCATGAACAGTTTCCTTGTTGGGATTTGGGGGGGGAGGGGGGATTGGGGTTTTGGTTTAAGGGAGCTGATCGATAGATTTTTTGCGGTCAGGCGTCCGCGGCCGAGTGCTTGCGGAACTGCGAAGGTGTTACACCGGTCGCAGAATGAAAGGCGCGCGTAAAAGCGCTTTGATCAAAGAAGCCACAAGCCAATGAGATGTCCGAGATCGACTTTTCCGTTTCCAGCAACAGGCGCGAAGCAGCAGCGATACGAGTTTTGGTGATGAGTTGACCGGCCGTCAAGCCGAAAACACGTTTGGTCAAGCGGTTCAATCGTTGAGTTGTCAGATTGGACCGCACAGCCAAATCACGCGGTGAGACCAGTTCGTGCAGGTTCAGTTCAAAGTAGTCCAAAGCCGTTGCAAACTGCTCGGGGATATCAGGGCTTTCTACCTGTAATCGCACGTCGCGTGAGAATCCAATCAGACCGCAAACCTGGCTGTTGGCATCCAGGATCGGTAGTTTGGTTGTCAGGCACCACACAGGTTCATATGGCCTGTGCCATTGCATTTCGAGATGATTGACGATCGGCTGACGAGACCTGAGAACTTTGTCGTCTTGATCGGTGGGTACTCGACCAAAATCCCCTGGACAGATCTCGCTGGGCCGCTTACCGATCGCGTCTGACTTTTGCTTCAGTCCATGTCGCTTGAGCAGCGAATCATTTACCGCAACGTAATGACCCGTCGCGTTCTTGACGAAGAACGCGACGTCCGATGCTTGATCAAAAAGCGTCACCAACAATTCCAGATCTACTGAAGTGACGGTATTGCGTAGAGTGAGGTCATCAGCGCGACGATGGCTACTCATTCATCGGCCCCATGCGGAGCGCCATAATTCTTTTTCGCGTCTGACAACTCTTCAATCCCGCACGCGTAAGCGCTCTACTGACTGTTATCTTGAATAATCTTGCCTCCTGACTTCAAAGCAAAGTCGGCCACGTTATTCTTTCCGGGTTCAACATTAAATTCAAGCTCTGTGTTCCGATTATACTTTGCTGGAACACTCTCTTTGACCGCCGGGTAGTTCTTGCCGTCCCTTTCATAAGCCAGTCGAGCGGTGTTGATTTCCACGCGATTTATGCCGGGAACCGCGCCTTTTCTACCAGCACTGAATTCCAAAACGTACTTGCCATTTTCATCTGTCTCGCTGGCCGATGGACGTCCCCCAGTGGGCACGAACATGACGACGGCACCTGCCAAAGGTTTGTCGTCCATGGTGATCGTACCCTCCACTCTTGCAATTTCCGGTCCGCCGGGCCCGCATCCCATGATGGAACCGATGGCCCACAACAAGCAAGCTGTTGTGACTGATCTAGTCATAAAATCCTCTCTGTACCACTTTACAATGCAATGCGTTTTTTAAGGTCACCGACAGTGAAACGGTTACTCAATTCCTTGAACAACCTGTCCATCCGCGACCGCAAATAGTCGTTGGTAAGTGCCAAAGGGCAATGTGTTTCGCGGTGCGGCTGACCCTTGCATGTAGGGCGCAGCCGCGAAGTACGCTGACGCAGTATGGTCAATGTTCTCGCTGATGAAGTGAACTGACCCGTCACCAAAGGCAAATTGTGCACCGCCAGGATGGAAGCTGCCTGCAGTTCGGTTCGCACTCGATGTGGCCACCGTGATCACCCAGTTCATCGCTGTTTGACCGTTCACGAAATTGCACTCGCTGGCACCGCTGGCAAAGGTCGTCGTTGGATCGGACGCTCCGTACAGATAGGTACGCGTGCGTCGGCTGGCATTCATGCCCCACTTTGTCTCAGCGATGATGATCGTATTGCTGGTTCCATCGGTCAGATTGGTAATGCCGTAGACGGCTCGAGAGTCTCGTTCGAAGGTACCGTTGAATGCCATTTGGTCGGCATTGGTCAGGGTAGAGAAACCATTGTTGTAAGCCCCGTTGACCGCTTTGTAGCTGCTGGTCGCCGTGGGTCGAATGGCTTCCGACGTGAGATCAATGGTGGGTGGCTTTAAATCCGAGGGGCAACTGAAAGCCGCCAGAGGTGTACCGGCCAATATCCCATTTCGAGTGATCGTCTTTTCAAAAACTGGGAATCGATTGTCAAACTGGTTGTAGAGATTCGTTTGCTCAATGAAAGGTAAAAGACCAAAGCTCCAGTTATAACCGAGTCCTCGAGCAACTCCGCCGGTTGTATCGCCGAATAAATGCTGACCAATAGGAAACTTCTTATGCGTGTCATGATAATTGTGCGAGGCCAAAGCCAATTGCTTGATGTTGTTCGAGCATTGCATGCGTCGGGCTGCCTCGCGCGCTGCCTGGACGGCGGGTAATAACAACCCAACCAGGATGCCAATGATGGCGATCACAACCAAGAGCTCTACCAACGTGAAACCACGAAGTCGTCTCATAGATTCCTCCTAAAGATTTGTTAATCGAACATAAATGCGGCCCAGCGCCGCCAGTACTGTGATGCGCAATCGATGACCCTAGAACGAGACGAAACGGCTGCGACAACCACTGAATTCACAGTACGGCTTTTCTCAGGTCAAGTATTGGCTTTTTGTTTTATTTAGACGGACAATTGCGCATAGTGGGCGAGGCCAGCGAGCACTAACCCTCCTGCTGCGTAGCAGCGGGAGGGTCGACTGGCGTCAGCTCAGTCGGGGAGGGTGCTCGCCTCGACTAACCAAGGCTCGAATCTCGTAGCTGCGAGCTCGTCTCTGCGGCGCACGCGCCCTCCCCGAAAAAACAGGCTTATGCGCCTGTTTTTTCGACCCTCCCGGGCGCTGCGCTGGGAGGGTTAGTTCTGCTGCGCAGCAGGGAACTAACCCTCCTGCTGCGTAGCAGCGGGAGGGTCGACTGGCGTCAGCTCAGTCGGGGAGGGTGCTCGCCTCGACTAACCAAG
>JADLDX010000213.1 GCA_020846515.1 Pirellulaceae bacterium | reverse complement strand
TGGGAGGGTTAGTTCTGCTGCTGCGCAGCAGCAAACTAACCCTCCTGCTGCGTAGCAGTGGGAGGGTCGACTGGCGTCAGCTCAGTCGGGGAGGGGGCCTCCCGTGCTAACCAAAGCCTGAAGACATTCGCTGCAGACTCGTCTGTGCGGCGCACGCACCCTCCCCGAAAATCTACGCTGAAGGCGTGATTTTCGACCCTCCCAAGCTGCGCTTGGGAGGGTTAGTTCCGAGTGATTTTACAGTCGGCAGTCTTTGGGTCATACTCGGAAGTTCTTAGTCCACGCACCGTCGAGAACGATCGCCCATGTCATCTACAGTTTCCGAAATGCCAACTCAGGCAGAAGCCCATTCCACGACTCAGGCTCTCTCAACGAACGCCACGAATGAGTCATTACCGCGGTTGCAAACGGCCAGCCGCGTGTTGTCGATCGATGCCCTGCGAGGTTTCGATATGTTTTGGATCGTGGGCGGAGACGCACTGGTGCTCAGCGCTTTGGCGCTCATCCAACGCCCTTGGTCAAAAAGTTTGGCCGCGCAGTGGGAGCATGTGGAATGGGAAGGATTCCGATTTTATGATCTCATATTCCCTCTGTTCCTATTTTTGGTCGGCTGCGTCTTGCCTTTCTCGCTGGAGAAATATCGAGCCGAGCCCAGGTTGGTCTACATGCGCATCGTGCGGCGCGTTGCTTTGTTGTTTTTCTTGGGGCTGGTCAACAATGGTCTGTTGCAATTTCAGTGGGGCTCGCTGCGCGTGGCGGGTGTGTTGCAGCGTATCGCCATCTGTTACGGTATCGCCGCCATCTTGTGTTTGCACTTTAGACCGCGTGGCCTGGCCATGTGGACGGCTGGCATCCTCTTGGCGTACTGGGCCATACTCGGCTTGATTCCAGCCCCAGGTGGCGTGGCGGGCGACTACTCGATTGAAGGCAACCTGGCCGGTTACCTGGATCGTACATACCTGCCAGGCCGAATCATGAAGCAATATTATGGCTTTGGTGACAACGAAGGATTGTTATCAACCATACCTGCAGTAGCTACAGCGCTGCTGGGTGTGCTGGCTGGTTGGTGGCTCAAATCGCCCGCTGCACCTTGGACAAAAGTCGCCGGATTGGCGTTGGCCGGCACAGCTTCATTGACGGTTGGGTTGGCCTGGGGTAATGCCTTTCCGATCATCAAGAATCTATGGACAAGTTCCTTCGTGTTGGTAGCCGGCGGATGGAGCCTGATTCTTCTGGCTTGGTTTTACGCCGTTATCGATGTCATCGGCTGGCGCAAGTGGGCGTTTTTCTGGGTTGTGATTGGCATGAATGCGATCACCATTTACGTCGCGCAGCGGTTCATCGACTTCGACGCGGCGGCCCAATTCTTTTTGAGTGGCGTCATGCGTATGAGTGACACTTACGTACGGACCGGCACGGGGAAAGTTTGGTTTGCCGCCGGTACTTTGGCCGCCGAATGGCTGTTCCTGTGGTTCTTGTATCGACAGCGAATCTTCTTGCGCGTGTAAGCTGGACCTACGCGGCATGTAGCCTGCAATTGATCCACATGCTCTTGGATCTGGTCCCTGCAGGTTGCTCGAATCTCGAATCGGTCGTCTCGACCAGCCTGGTGGCCCTTCCGCCAGGAATCGGGCGGAAGTATAATTTCGACCCTACTTACGGGAACCAGTTTTGGATTTTGCTTTCGCGGGTCGAGTCGGCAGTGCCGCGACGCCCAATGCATTTTGAACTTTAGGAGAATGCGTCGTGCCAGTTCGTATCGCTATCAATGGTTTTGGGCGAATCGGTCGTTTGACTTTCCGTATTTTGATGGAACGCAAGGACGAGTTCGAGATCGTCGCCGTCAACGACCTGACCAAGAATGAAATGCTGGCTACGCTCCTCAAGTACGACAGCGTACACGGACGCTTTAACGGTACGGTGAAGGCGACCGATACACACCTGATCGTCAATGGTAAAGAAATTCTGGCTTTGTCCGAACGCGATCCTGCCAAGTTGCCTTGGGGCGAACACAAAGTCGACATTGTTATCGAGAGTACAGGTATTTTTACAGCCCGCGCCGCCAATGGCAAACCTGGCTACGACACGCACTTGGCCGCTGGCGCCAAAAAAGTCGTCTTAAGCGCACCGGCCAAAGATGGAGCTGACCTGACCTGCGTTTTGGGTGTCAACGATGACAAGTTGACCAAAGATTTGAAGTGTATTTCCAACGCCAGTTGCACCACCAACTGCCTGGCACCAGTGGCCAAAGTGCTCAACGATACGTACGGTATCGAAAGCGGTTTGATGACCACAGTGCATGCATACACCAACGATCAAAACGTACAAGATTTGCCGCACCAAGACCCGTACCGCGCCCGCGGTGCTGCTCAGAACATCATCCCGACCTCAACCGGCGCTGCTTCGGCCGTAGGCTTGGTGATTCCTGAGCTCAAAGGCAAGTTGACTGGAATCGCGATGCGCGTGCCAGTGGCTACGGGCAGCGTGGTGGACTTGACAGTCAACCTCAAAAAGGAAACCACGGCCGCCGAAATCAACGCAGCCATGAAGGCCGCCGCTGAGGGACCACTCAAAGGAATTCTGTCCTACACCGAAGACCCGATCGTGAGCTCGGATATCATCGACGACCCGCACAGCTCAATCTTCGCGGCCGACTTCACTCAAGTCCTGGGTGATAAGGGCAAGTTGGCCAAGGTCATTAGTTGGTACGACAATGAATGGGGCTACAGCAGCCGCACGGCCGACCTATGTGCTCGCCTGGCCAAGTTCCTGTAAGCCAATGTTTCGATAGATAAAATCAATCATTGCCTGGGGAAGAAGGCCGGGGTGTGGAAGTCCGCCACCCCAGCCCAGGGTCACGTATGCAAAGTATTGAAATGCGTAGCTTCCCTTGGCTGATCGTCTTGTCTGTCTGCAATGTGTGGTTGTGCGTCTTCGCGATGGCACAGCCACCAGCGAGCCAATCGCCAGCGGCACAGCCCTCTCCAAACTCTCCGGCCGGTTCTCCGCCGCCTGCTCTGCCGCCGTATCCTTTGGATCTAGTCGTCACAACTACTGGCGATGTCATCGTCGTCGATCGGAATCTGCCTGGCCTATGGCGCCGTCAAGCGGAACAGATCCAGGTCTTTGTGCAGGGATCTAAAAAGTTTCGCCAGCCACTAAACGCCGCGCGAGCGTTGGCTTTAGACCAAAACGGCCAGCTGCTCGTTAGCGATACGAGCACCCGGGAGATCTATCGCATTGATGATCAAGGCCAGCCGCAACCGTTAACCGGTGGTGCGATCGGTATGCCCATGGATCTGGCCGTGCGGGCCGATGGTTCCCTGATGGTGGCAGATCTGGAAACTCGGGCTTTGCTCCGAGTGTCGGCCGACGGCAAGGAGATCAAGAGCGTAGCCAAAGTGAATCCTCGCGGGGTGTTTGTCGATCATAACGACAAGGTGTGGGTCGTCTCGCAAGATCCTCAACAATTGCAGATTGTCGCAGATGACGGTTCTAGCCAGATCATTGTCGACAAACGCACCTTTGATTTCCCCCATCAAGTCGTGGTCAATTCGAAGGGGGAAGCCTTTGTTTCGGACGGTTACAAAAAGGCCATCTGGAAAATTGCCGGCGGTGGCGTGCCGGAAGTGTGGGTGTCTGGGCCACCGTTGGATAACCCCGTAGGCTTGGCACTAGTCGATGATCAGGTCGTCGTCACGGATCCTCGGGCCAGGCAAGTCTTTCGTATTCAAGACGGTAAATGCGAACTGTGGTTCGAGTTTAAGTCACGTTAACTAACCCTCCCAAGCGCAGCTTACGGAGGGTCGGTCAACACGCCTTCAGCGTAGTTTTTCGG
>JADLDX010000212.1 GCA_020846515.1 Pirellulaceae bacterium | reverse complement strand
CCCCAAAAAGAGTCGTGACTTCGATTGCAAAAGTTGTCACGTCGATGGTCAAAAAGGCGGTGCTTACGGCAGCGTAACGCGCAGCTTGACGTTCGAACGAGCGTGCGCCAGTTGTCACGAGCAATCGATTCGAGCCGCTAGCGTTGAAGGCTGGGCAGTCGTTCAATTACCCAGCATCGGAGCGGCTGCGGCTACGCCGGGCTCCGGACTCGAGCATTGGCCTAGTACGGCTCGATTTGGCTTTGAGGGCACGATCTCGCCGGTCATGCGCGGTCTCTTGTTGGCTGATGCGAATGTCACTACTGTTTTGCAGCAATTGCCGAACAATGGCAATTTAGTTGACATATCAACTATTTCTACAGAGCGTGAGCAAGCGGCCATTGCTTTGGCGCTGGCCACGGAACGCTTAATCGATGAAACAGCCCGCGACGGGCAACAGGCCTGGCTGAAACGTTTGGAGCGAATAACTCGCGAAAAATTGGGAAGGCCACTCTCTGACAATGAACGCGCGCTCCTGGTAGCCATGTGCGCTGGCCTGCCGCCCGATGTGTTTCGTCAAGTTCAGCAGGCGTGGTTTGAGCAAGCTTCCCCATCCGCCGCTGCCAAGGTTGCCAACGCTCCCCAAACGACCAACTCAAACAAAGCCAATCACTCAAGCAATGCCAACAACCCGCCTGGTGCAGCCACACAACTTGACTCGTTGACGGGCGAGATGTCCGACAGCCTTTTAGCGACCCCGCTCAGTGGCGACTCGGATCTATTGTCTGCATCTGGATCCGATCTATCTGGTTCGGGTGAATTAGGATCGGCTACATTAGGATCCGATGTATTAGGATCCGAAGGAGACTTGCTGGCAGGAGCCAACACCGAACTGAATGAATTGGGTCAGTCCACGGCGCGGCCTGCTGCCCAGGCTGAGCGTGCGCCAACGATTAAAGGCGTGACTCATGCTGTGGCGGGCGGTTGGTATGTCGACCACGAAACTCTGGCGATACGGTACATGCCTGGCGGCCATGCCGATGCAACCTTGGCGGCTTGGAGCATGTGGTGGACATTGATGACCAGGGAGGATGCCCAGCCGGTGACAGGGCAAACAGACCGATTGGTCCGAGTCGTGGGTGGTGTTGAGGCTGACGAAAAATCAGTGGCCGCGCACATTCCCGGTGGCTGTGTGCAATGTCATAGCCTGCAGCCTGCGCAGTTCTCCCCGGAAGTCGGTGCGAGAGCCGGGCTGCTGGTCAAGCATGTCGCTCAGGACGCCATGGCCAGCAACTCATTCACCAGCAACTCATTCACCAGCAACGCTACCAACACCAATTACATATTGTCCAGTCAGGCAGCGCGCTCTCTGGCGGAGTCCTGGCGAGTACCCACGCGAGCTCGCACCGATAAAGAATTCACCAAGTTCAATCACACGCCGCACCTGGCGTTACCTGCCATCAACGATTGTCGCTATTGTCACAAGCTCAACGACAACAAAGCAAACTTGGCAGGGCCGACCGGAACAAGTGTGCCAGGCACGGGGCGGTTGGTCAGTACCTGGCAATTATCCGACTTGCAAGTTCGGCAAACCCATAGCGAGTTTTCGGCCATGCATTTGGGCCAATGCACAGCCTGTCATCGACCCGGCGGGGCCAATGACGGCTGCTTGCAATGTCACAACTATCACATCAACGCGCACTAAAAAGGGGTCAGGTCTATTTTCGTTACGCCAAAATGTCTTTGGCGACTCGGCCGGCAATGTCAGTCAAACGGAAATCGCGCCCGGCATATCTGAACGTCAGTCGTTCGTGGTCCATGCCCAAGATGTGCAAGATCGTGGCGTGCAAATCGTTAATGTGCATCTTGTTTTCAAGCGCATAATAGCCGTAGTCGTCGGTGGCACCATACGCAAAACCGCCCTTAACGCCGGCGCCGGCCATCCACATCGTAAAACCATGCGGATTGTGATCGCGGCCATCTGTACCCTGCGAAGTCGGAGTTCGTCCAAACTCACCACCCCATAAGACCAAGGTGTCCTTGAGTAATCCCCGTGCTTTGAGGTCGGACAAAAAGCCCGCGATCGGTCGATCGACTTCTGCAGCGTTCTTGGTATGCCCCTGGTAGAGATCTCCGTGTTGATCCCACTGGACTTCACTGTCGCTGTGCGTGACCTGCACAAAGCGGACGCCAGCTTCCAGAAATCTTCGGGCCATCAAGCACTGACGACCAAAGTTTTCAGTGACAGGATCATCGATCCCATAGAGTTTCTTGGTAGCTTCCGTCTCTTGGTTCAGGTCTTGGACTTCGGGCATGGCCGACTGCATGCGATAAGCCAGTTCGAACGAATTGAGTCGTCCTTCCAGGGCTGCATCACGTCCAGCACGTTCCATATCTTGTTGGTTGAAGCGTGTCAGGAAATCCAGTTGCTCGCGTTGCAGACCGACATCGATGCGTTGATTGCGAATGTGCTTGACCTTGGCAGCAGCCGCCGCCAAGCTGGCATTGCCGATCGGCGTGCCTTGACAGTGAGCCGGCAGAAATGCCGAACCCCAGTTGTTCACGCCGCCGTGCGCAAGCGTGGGACAAATGGTTACGAAGGCTGGCAAGTTCTGATTCTCAGTGCCCAATCCGTAGGTGACCCAAGCACCCATGCTCGGTCGGACGAACTGATCGCTGCCAGTGTGCAGTTTCAACAACGCTCCGCCGTGGGCTGGATTGGTACCGTGAACGCTCCGCAGTATGCACAAATCGTCGACATGCTTGGCCACATGCGGGAACAAAGCACTGACCGGCAAACCGCTTTCACCGTATTGTTTGAATTTCCACGGCGATTTGAGCAGATTGCCTTGTGCCGCAAAAAGCACTTTCGGCAACTCAAACGGTGGTGGCTTGCCGTTGTCGCGATCCAGTAAGGGCTTCGGATCAAACGTGTCGACGTGCGACGGACCGCCCTTCATGAATAGAAAGACGATGCGTTTTGCACGCGGAGCAAAATGGGTCGGCTTCGGAGCCAGCGGATTAGACGGACCTGAAGTGGTCGCGCCGGCAACTTCATCAGCTCTGGCCTGACCGTTCAGCAGTGAACTCAAGGCCAGGTAGCCAAAGCCCACCGCAGAGTTCTGCAGCAACCGACGACGCGAGTGCAGGCTAGCCACTTGCTCGCTCTCCGAGCCTTGGCTCGCACCTTCGCAGCCACATCCTGATCGAATATGTCTCATCTTGGACTTCCTCACCTATCGGACCATGAAAAATTCATTGCTGATCATCAAACTCTGACAAACCAGCGACCAGGCTCGCTCAGGGGGCACCGAGGTCTCATGGGTTGCACTGCAAAGTTTGGTGACAAACTGATCGATCTGTTGCACTTCAGCATCGGATGCTTCGCGTGCAAAAAGTTGCTTGATCAGTGCTTGCACGCGCGGACCAACTTCGGCGTGCTGCTCGAGCAACTGGCTGGCCAACGCATCGGCCGAATCCATGACTAGCTCTGAATTCAACAACAGCAGCGCTTGAGGCGCGACAGTGGTCGAATGTCGACTGCCCGTGGGCATGGTCGGATCTGGGAAGTCGAACTGCTCGAACATGGTGTATAAGTTATTGCGAATGACCGGCAAATATAGCGATCTCTTCAAACTATCGTATTTCGTATGGTCAATCGAAGTATGATCAAAAACGAATTGTCTATTGCGCAGCGGAACCGACTTGCCGCCTATGGTTTCGTCCAGTCGCCCTGACACGGCCAAGATCGAGTCGCGAATCTGTTCGGCGTCCAAACGTTGCATGCGATACTTCGAAAGCCACTTGTTCTCAGGATCAATTCGCTCGGCCGCTTCACCAGCGGCGGCATTGTCGCCATGCGAGCTAGCCATTTGGTAAACGCTCGATCGCATGATCAACCGATGCAACTGCTTGGTCGACCAACCCGATTGAATAAAGTTGCGAGCCAACCAATCCAGCAACTCGGGATGGGTCGGTGCGTCGCCCAAAACACCAAAGTTTTCGGTCGAGCCAACCAGTCCGACGCCAAAGTGCCAACGCCAAACGCGATTGACGAAGACGCGGGCCGTCAGCGGATGACTGCTGCTGACCAGCCAGTCGGCCATTTCGAGACGCCCACTGCTGTGACTGGGCAGGATCGGGTCAGCAATCGTTGTCTGCATAACTTTCGGAAAACCACGCTCAATCGGCTGTCCCAGGTTTCGATGACTGCCGCGAATGTGAATGGGTACGCTGGTCAAAACCTGCTTGGCGTCGCCCACGCTCATCGCCGATGGCAAATCGGGAGCAAAACTCTCCAGCACGCGTGCTTCATCGGCCAGACGATTGTATTCTTCGAGTGTCTTAGCATCGAAGGCAAAACCCACTTTGGCCGGGACAGTCAAGAAGCCCGAGTTATTAAACAGGGCAGCGTGCGCCGCCATGACTTGTGGATCATCATGCGGCTTGAGTTTACTGTCCTTCTTCTTTTCTTCAGCCCATTTCCGAGCCGCGTCCAACAGCGGCGCATAATGCGAAACAATCGGGTTCTTGTCACTGGTCACCGGCATGTCAGCCTGTGGCTTTTCCGGTGACTGGGCCGGCGTGTCGTCATCTCCGTCGGCCAGCTCACCGCTAGCGGTTTCTTCACCGACCGATACTTCTTCGCAGACATTGGCGACCTTGTTGTTGCGAGTGGCCGCAGCCACTTCATGCCACTTGGCAAAAAACGGGTCTTCGGCATGAAACTCGAGATGTCGTCGGCAGTTATGCAAGATGCGTGGGTGCAGTCCCAGCGGGGCTGCGATCAAGGCCACTTCGGTCAGGGACGTATCGAGGTCCATCGACAGTGCGGCCACAAGATAGTCGACCGCCTGCTCCCGCGCTTTGTCGCGGATCGCCGTGATGGCTTGGCTCTTGAAGGAGGAAGCGGCTTTCTGTTTTTCAGCAATCGCCGCATCGATCGACTTGAGTCGCTCTTTGTCTTCGGGAGTGGCCAAACTGATTTCATGCCAGTGCTTGATCGCACCGGTATTACTATCACCAAAGGTTTTTGTGCTCTTAAAGATCGCTGACAGGGCGTAGTAGTCGGCCTGCGAGATCGGATCAAACTTGTGATCGTGGCAACGAGCACAACCGAGTGTCAGCCCCATAAAGGCCTTGCCGAGCGTATCGATCTGCTCGTCAATCGTGTCCATCGTGAGCTTTTCACGATCTGGTTCAGCGAGTACTTTAGCGCCCAATACCAGAAAACCAGTCGCAATATGTGTCTCAGGCGATTGGTCGGGCAACAGGTCACCAGCTACTTGTTCCGTCACGAAGCGATCAAATGGTTTGTCGCGATTGAACGACTGGACAACGTAGTCTCGATAACGCCACGCGTTTCCGTAAGCCAAATTTTCATCCAGGCCATTGGAGTCTGCGTAACGAGCTACATCCAACCAGTGTCGCCCCCAACGCACGCCGTAATGCGGTGATTGAAGCAAGCGATCGATCACGCGTTGGAAAGCACCCGGCGATTCATCGGCCAAGAACTGATCCACTTCATCCACAGTGGGTGGCAAGCCAGTCATATCCAGAGTCGCTCGACGCAGTAATGTGCGTTTATCGGCCGGGGCAGCAGGCTGAAGCGACTGCTCCTCCAGCTTCGCCAATATAAAGGCATCGATAGGCGTCTTGACCCATTCGCTGTTCTTGACGGTTGGCACCGGTGGATTGCTGATCGGTCGGAACGCCCAGAACTGGCGGCCGTCTTCCAGACTCATGCCTTTCAGCGGAGCAGCTCCAGAGCTAGTGGCAACGCGCGGATCTGGTGCGCCGCGTTTGACCCACTCGACCAGGATGGCTACCTCTGCCTCGCTCAGCGGCTTGCTCGGTGGCATCTGGAGGTCATGATTTTTGTAACGCACTGCCTCGATCAGCCGGCTCTTTTCGGGTTCTCCAGGCACTAGAGCTGGGCCGGTGTCGCCACCTTTGAGCAGCGCTTCTTTGGCATCCACTAACAAGCCACCGTTCTTTTCTTCGCCAGCATGGCATTCGTAGCAGCGCTCGACCAGCAAAGGACGCACTTGCTTTTCGAAGAACTCCAAGTCAGCAGCAGTCGACGCGCTCTCCTGCGCGAAGACTGGAAGATTCAGTGGGCCTAGCAGACCTACCCAAAGACCTGAGAGTATTGTGAGCTGGGCAAACCGCATGGTACGTGTTCCCCTGGATCCGATCGAGCCAATCTTGTGCATGCCAATCTCCTTCAACCCTGCATGATAGCCGAATTACCAGCTAGCTCCAAACCGAATCGGGGTGAGATATTACTTGGGATTTTGTTGATCGCCGTAGCTCGCCGCACTTGGTTATGCAGTCGAAAGCGGATTGATTGCGTCGTGCAGTGCTTGGCCGACGGCTGTTTCGCGAGTCATTTGGGCAGACTGTGTACCCAACCTCCCCTTAAGGACGATCCAGTGGGACTGTCCCGACCCGTCTGTATAGTATGCGCAGGGGCGTCCGGTTGTACCCGCAGCGGTGGCTTAGGCCTCGCGTGAACGGTCCGCGGGCAGTAGACTTATCCATCTGAAGTTCTAGTTTTTTCTACGTTTTTGTGATTGTGACGCTTCGATGGCGGTTCCGCGTGTCGTGATTGTCGGCCGCCCCAATGTGGGGAAGAGCAGCATTTTTAATTGGTTATGCGGCAAACGCATCGCCATCGTCGACGACGTGGCTGGCGTGACACGCGACCGCATCACCATGTTGGTCGAACACGAAGATCGTTTTTTTGAAATCGTCGACACCGGTGGCATGGGCATCGAAGACGTCGACAATCTGACCAAAGAGATCGAACAGCAGATCACCACCGGAATCGATGAAGCCGACGTAATCCTGTTCGTGGTCGACACCAAAGTCGGCGTGACACCGCTGGATGAAGAAGTAGCCGAACGGCTGCGCAAAGTCGAAAAGCCGGTCCTGCTGCTGGCCAACAAGACTGACCATGATGGCTTGGATTCACAAGCCCACGAGTTTCACAAGCTGGGCCGCGGTTGGTTGATTCCCGTCAGCGTTCTTCAAAACCGCAATCGCACGGAACTGCTCGACGAAATCCTGACGCGATTACCGGAGCCTGACTACGAAGATAGCGAAGTTGAACCGGCGCGCATGAAGATCACCATTGTTGGTCGTCGCAACGTCGGCAAGAGTACCTTCGTCAACACGCTGGCTCGAGCCGAACGCATGATCGTCAGCGAGGTGCCCGGCACGACCCGCGACAGTGTCGACGTGCTGTTTGAGCTGGATGGTCATCGGTTCATGGCGATCGATACACCGGGCTTGCGTCGCAACAAAAGCATTCGCACCGATATCGATTTCTACGGCTTGCATCGGGCGCAGCGCAGCATACGTCGCGCCGATGTCGTGTTGCTGTTCTTCGATTGCATGGAAGCGATCAGCCGGGTTGATAAACAACTGGCACACTACATCGAACAACAGTTCCGACCCTGCATCTTTGTCGTGAACAAATGGGACAAAGTGGCTGGCCAGGTTCCGACTGAGCGTTGGGTGCGTTACTTGCGCGAACACTTTCCGACGATGGCATATGTACCCATCGCCTTTATCACTGGGCAGACCGGCAAAAACGTCAAGGCTCTGCTCAACCACGGCCAAATGCTCTACAAGCAAGCACAGACTCGCGTTTCGACCAACTCGATCAATAAACTGATCAAGGCTGCGCTGCAGCAGCAACAACCGGCCATGATGTACGGCAAGCGGCCCAAGATTTACTTTGCCTCTCAGATTTCAACGACGCCGCCGACCATTGTCATGATGTGCAACAACCCTGCCGGCTTTTCCGCTCAGTACCAGCGCTACCTGCTGGGTGTCCTGCGCGATCACTTGCCCTTTGGTGAAGTGCCCATCAAGTTCTATATGCAGAAACGCGACAGCCACACCGGCGTGGGCGCGGCAGGCCACGGCAGCGACGACTCCGATGCCAGACGCGACCCATATGGCAGCGGCGAGGCTGTCCCGGTCAGCGAAGATGATTACATCGATCTACCGGACGACGATGATGATGATCAATGGGTCGATGGCGATTGAGACTGCCACGTTTGATCCGTTGGTATTCATCTGCAAAACCGTCAGCTCGGAACAACGAGGACATCGGCAATCGTGTTCGGCACACGATTTGTATTTGGCCAGGATTGCAAGGCTGTTTCCGCCAAGCTCCATCTGTGCTCCGGCTTTGCCATCTGTGCTCCGGCTTTGCCATCTGTGCTCCGGCTTTGCCATCTGTGCTATTTGAGTTAGCACAGATGGCAAGGCCGGAGCACAGATGAAACTATTTGCTCTGGGCCCGCGAGAGAAAAGAGTAACGCAAGAGGTTGGATGCGAACGTATTCATCTCTCGCGGTTCTCTTTCCTCTTGCGGTGTAGAACTCCGGCCTGAACGTCTCGAGCAAACCGACCGGCCCTTATGCAACGATCCGCGTGACCGCCAGCCAACAACGGTCCAACTAGCGACGCGGGGCGGCGTGTTTCATCGGTAGCCAGGCGCCATTTTGCTGGCTGCTGGCCACGCACTGTTGGACGAACAGCATGCCTTCCACACCGTCGTGGACGTTGGGGTAGATCGTATCGCGGCGTTCGACTTTTTCACCTTGACTGCGCGCGATCATGGCATCGAAAGCTGCCGTGTAGATATTGGCGAAAGCCTCGAAGAAAGCTTCGGGGTGACCGCTAGGCAAACGGCAGGCGGCTTTACCTGACGCGTTCATAAAGCCCGCGTTGGGATCGCGTGTGTACAGTTGATGTGGGTGACCATTGCGTCGCACCACCATTACGTTGGGTTCTTCTTGCCGCCACTGCAATGCGCCTTTGGTACCATCGATCTCGATGAACAGATCGTTCTCGCGACCGTGGCTGATCTGCGAGGCAGTGACGGTTCCTAGGCCGCCGTTGTCGTAACGCACGATGGCCGTACCGTAATCGTCCAGTTTACGACCTTGTTCGAACGTCTTCAGATGACAGGATATTTCGGCCGGTAGCAACCCGGTCATATATCGTCCCAGATTGTAGGCGTGCGTGGCGATGTCACCAAAGCAACCAGCGGCACCACTCTTGGTCGGATCGGTGCGCCAAGCGGCTTGTTTCTGATCGGATTCTTCCAGTCGAGTGCGTAACCAACCTTGGATATAACAGGAGCGCACGACTTGAATCTCGCCCAGTTCTCCGTTGAGAATCATTTCGCGTGCCTGGCGTACCAATGGGTAGCCCGTGTAATTGTGAGTCAGTGCGAAAACCACATCGGATTTGGCAACCGCTGCGGCCAGTTCTTCGGCCTGTTTCAGATCAAAGGTCATCGGTTTGTCGCACACCACATTCAAGCCTGCCTCAACGGCAGCCCGAGCGATTTCATAGTGCGTGTGATTGGGTGTGGTCACGCTGATGAAATCAATGCGTTGGTCGGCTGGTAGAGCCAGTTCTTTTTCGATCAGTTCTCGATAGGAGCCATAGGCGCGGGAAACCGGGATGTCATAGTCTTCGGCTGAAGCCTTCGAGCGTTCTGGGTTGCTCGACAACGCGCCGGCCGTCACGGTGGCTCGATTATCCAGGCAGGCCGCGATTGAATGCACACGACCGATGAACGAACCTTGCCCGCCGCCGACCAGCCCCATGCGTAATTTGCGTTTCAAAGGTCCGTTGGTCATGTTGTCATTTCTCCCGCTGGCAAAAATTCAAGATAGTGATGGTGGATTGGGGAGAATTATTGTCGCCAGCCTCGCCAGTGCCAAGCGGGCTATCCGTGGCGCGGCTAAGCTTCCCAAGTTCCGCCCAACCAGCGATAATATTGATCAGTTGCCTGCCGAACAGAAGTGGCTATATCTGTTTACCCACGCAACCCAAATGGAACCGGACGAATTGTCCGACTT
>JADLDX010000211.1 GCA_020846515.1 Pirellulaceae bacterium | reverse complement strand
AGGACAACTTGATCGCGTTCGGTCAAGAAGCGTGGAGTCGTCAAGCGCACGAGGATGTGCTTGTGCGTGACGGCGGTGGCGGCAGCCGAGCCGACCTCTAGTCCAGCGCCGACGGCCCACGATCGCATTTGCCAATCGCTCAGGTTTTCGGGCATCGTGTATTCAACGCGCGCTTGGCCGTTGCGGTCGCACTGCACATTAGTTAGCCACAAGGCTGAGTCGGCAAAGTCTTTACGCAGCTTGGCCGGTGCTGTGGCCGCGGCTTCAGGTGGCGCGCCTGCTTTCGCCATGCCTGCGTCCATCGCCATCGCTGGCGCCGGCGCCGCCATCATACTCATACCTTCCATAGCGCCGCCCATGCCACCAGGCATTCGAGCGCCCAGGCTTCGGCCCATGCCGCCGCCCATGCCACCTTCCATACCGCCGCCGCCCATACCTCGGCCGCCTGTGTTGTACGCGCCTGTGGCATAACCACGAGCCGACTGTAACTGGTCGGCATCATCAGCCAAGGTGGCGCCGAAGATTCCCAGTGTCGTTAAGACAGGAGTGTCTTCGATGGTCATCGGGTATAGCACGTGTGCCAGGTTATGGGATGTGAAAGGAAAGTAAGATCTTCGCCATTTCCAGAAGAACTCGCGAATGTCTGGCGGCAAGACATCTCCGGCGATCTGCTCCAGTGCCCGATCATAGATGGCGACCAACACTGGGCCGGCCACCGGTTTGCCGGCTGAGTCCTTGACTTGGATATTCAGTTTGGCTTTACCACCGGGCAGGTACTCGGCTTGATCCGGCTCTAGGCTGACATTCAAAATGCGTTTGGTCGGTGGCACGAAGATCTCGCGCGTGGCCGAGTAGAAATTGCCGTTGTAGATGGTGAATGCTTCCACGAAGAAGTTGGGTTGATCGTCGGCCACAACGTCGATCGTCACGCGGGCGGTTTTGTTGACCAGTTTGATGAAGCGGGCCGGTGGCAATGGCCCCTGGTTGGGACGCACGAAGAGCAAGACCGTGGCATCGGCTCGATCGGCGTTGATCTGCAGTTCCACTTGTTCGCCCGGCGCATACTCAGCCTTATTCGGAATGAGTTCGAGTTCGGTGAATCGAAAGTTATCGGCAGTTTGATTGTCGCCACGGACAGTGAAGAGGTAAGCGCCTTCTACTTCGTGCCCGCCTTCATCGGTCAGGCGCAATCGCAAGCGATATTGACCGCCGCGGCGCACGACCATTCGCTGATTCACCTGGCCGTTCTCGTCGGAGCGCGCATCCCAGTCGGCTACGACGGTTTCTTGGGGTTGACGCTGGGCATCGTAAGTAATGCGCAGCAATTCTAATTTGCCTGCGGCCTGAACCGGTTTGCGATCGAGCGTCTGGGCGATGAAGTGAGCATCGATCGTCTCGTTGATGCGATAGAAGCCTCGATCCAGCCAAGAGTAAATCTTGAACGGTTGGCGACTGGCCACCACCGAGCCGTTGGCCGTGATCGTGCGGCGCGAAGCATCGCGGACTTCGACGGAGATATCGTAGCGATGATCCTGCTTGCCCTGTAACTGGGCCGCGATGGACGAATCGATGGTCAGCGTAGCGGTGCCATCTTTATCCAGCGTCAGTTCTTGCTCCAACACAACTTCGGGAGGAGTTGCATTCCAGGGAGCCCAAGTGGGCATGGGTGCGAAGCAGCCTCGCCAACTGTTCCAATTGGGATACCAAGGATAGTCGTAGGCATACCACCAATACCCTGGTCCAAAACACCAATCGAAAGGTCGAACGGGGTACCATGTATCGACGAACTCTTGGCGCGTGACGCGCACGTTGACAACGGCATCGGTGACCGGCGTACCAAAGTAGTACTTGGCTTTGATCTTGGCATCGATCTTTTCGCCTAATCGGACAGGCTTGTCGGGGGCTTCGACGGTGACTTCGAATTCAGGTTTGCGGAACTCTTCCACACGCACCATGAGATTCGTGGGCAACGTCTGGTTTTGATAACGGACTTCAAAGGTATACATGCCTAGCGTGGCTGTGGGAGGCAGGTCGAGTTCCACTTCGACGGCTCCCCAGGCATCGGTCATTCGCGCCCCGTTCCATATCTCAGTGCCTTTGGGATCGAGGGCTCGGACAATCACGTTGGTTTTGGCCAGCGGTCTTGGTTCTTTGTAGTTGGCTTGCCCGAGCCACAATTTGGCTCGGAGCTTGTCACCCGGTCGATGGACGGGTTGATCAGCCACACCGTAGGCCTTCCATTGATCGTAGCGCTCGTTGCCATCTGGCCCCTGGTTCCAAGTCAGTTGCTCTTGACCGCTGAACGCTATGCGTCCGCGTGTATCGCGGGCAATAAACAACCACTGATGATTATTGTGGTCTGCTTGATCGGGCAGCAGGATTTGCCCTTGGTTATCAGTCTTCTTGGCAAAGCTCTCGATTTTTTCACCGCCGCCGTACCCAAAGAACTCCACATTGGCACCCGCTATGGGAGTGCCGCTGATGGCATCGGCGACAAAAATCAAATCCTGCATCGCGCCTACTTTATGGGCGATAGCCATATCGTTGATCCACAACGCGCATCGCGCCGTATGGGTATCGTCCAGCACGGCATCGATCACATACAAGCCGCCCTTGGTGAGCGGTGTATGGATTGTGATGCGACGATCCCAGTGATTCTCACGTGGTTCCAGTTCTTGGCTCCAGGTGGCTACGGGTGGTCCGACGTAGCGCTTCAGCTCTTTCGCATGGAAAAATGGCTGCGGATAGTAGAAGGGTGGCGACCACATGTCAGGTGTTGAAGGTCGTCGTCGATTGTTGGCCTGGTTGTTGATTCGATCGCGATGCCACTGTTTAAAGTCACTGAGCAGCTGTTCGAGATCGACTTGACGAGCGGAGAAAGCCACCGATTTGGCATTGCGAAAGAGCAAGCTCAGTTGGGCTGGTTGACCGGCCGGTTGCGATTTCACGGGATCAAACGCACCACGCGGCTGAACAATATTGTCTAGTTGGGTTTTCAAGTTATCGTTGGTATCGCCCCAGCGCTGAATATGTTCTTTGAGCAGTGTGACCGCTTTTGGATACTGTCGGCGATTCAAGTAGGTATGCAGTAGTTGGAATACGGCCGTTTGCCTGGTCTGAGCCCGCTCTGAACTTGCCAATTGCTGAAAAGTGCGAAGCGGGTTGAATTCATCCGGCAATTCAAAGCGTTGGATACCGTTGGCCAACTTGGCGATCGTTTCGTTGTCCTTCAGCGTGTGTACGGACAAGATGCCGCTTGGCTCGTCCTTGATTTCATCGCCGGAGTTTTCGGGCTTTGAGCTGGTTGGTTCGCGCATGTTCCACAGCCACATCTGTTCTTGGAGTGTGTCGACGGAAAACTGGCTGTGCAGCAGATTGGCCCAGCGCAGCAGGGCATCTTCTTTGGAGGCGGGATCTCCCAAGAGGCTGACACGCTTTAGCGCGAAGCGCAAGCGCTCGGCGTCGGATTGAGCTGCCTGCCAACTCTCGGGTTCTTTCCAGAAGATGGGCCGACCATTTTGATCGACGCTGGCATAACGTTGGGGGCCATACTGAGACGCTTCATCGTCCGTGTAATCGGGGGCTTGATCCAGAGGTGTGCGGGCCAAGAGTCTCCAAGCTTGCCGATGTTCACGATAAAGGAGCAACGTTGAAGTCACCTGGTCCCACAGGCCGGCCAATTCCGCTGGTGTGGCTGGACCAGGGGTCGCTGGAACAGGTGTGGCCGGATTGTTAGCTGGGGCTTGGTTAGCCGGTTTATCGGCGGGGAGGTCACCGGCCAGGCGAAGAGCTTTTTCCAGCCAGATCAGGGCCTGTTGTCGATCAGCGTCGATGGTCTGAACCCATCGGGAGTTCCCGTGCTGCTCGCGGGGCTCGCGATGAAACTGTTGACCGACGACAGCACCGTGGTGGGGTGATTGCATCAGGGCTTTCGCGGCGGCGGCCAGGACGTGCCAGTTTTCGCCGTGGACAGCCAGCGCTTGCTTCAGCAGATCGTCGATACGACCGGCCAGCCCCAATTGCTGCAAACACTCTTGGGCCAGCTTTAGATCTTGGGCGACCTCCTGACCTGTGCTTTGGGGCGATACGAGCAGGGGTTCTAGAAGTTTAAGTGCGTCTTGCCAGTTGCCTTGGGCCTTTAATTTGGCCGCTTGTTTTCGAATATCGGCCGGTTCGGTGGGGGCGGCCTGAGGTTGTTGCCAGGCCCAAGCCGGTCCACGGCCGCTGATGATGAGCAGGGTGGCGATTAGCGTTGCCGCTAGGATCCCAAAACGCACAGGCTGCGTCATGATGAGTTTGCCTTGTCTAGAAAAGATAGGTGGATGCGGCCGTACGTCTTATCGTGGGCGCTCTGGCCACCTGTGAAAAGACGAACATTTGTTTACCATAGTTCCCAAATCAGTTCCCAATTCGCACCGCAGGTTTCAATTTCCATCCGCGTTTTTGCAGACAGGTTGGCCGTACATGAGCTTAGTAAAAGTCGCCATACATGGAGCAGGTGGTCGCATGGGGCGCCGTCTGGTGGCCTTGGGCAGTCAGGAGTCGCAGTTGTCGATCACGGCGGCCATCGAAAATTCGGCTCATCCTGCTCTTGGACAAGATGCAGGCACCCTGGCGGGCGTAGCGCCGCTGGGCATCGCGGTCTTGGCACAGTGGCCTCAAATGGTGGATGTGGCTATCGATTTTTCTTCGCCCGAAGGGGCGACGGCCGCGCTGGAGCATTGTACCGCGAATCTCATTCCTTTGGTCATTGCCACCACGGGCCTCACCGATGGGCAGATATCAGCCATTCATCAAAGTGGCAAAAAGATACCTATCTGTTGGGCACCTAATATGTCGCTGGCGGTGAACTTGACCATGCGTTTGGCTGAGCAAGCAGCGCGGGCGTTGAAGGATGTGCCACAAGGATTGGATGTCGAAATCATCGAACGCCATCATCGATATAAAGAAGACAGTCCCAGCGGTACCGCCTTGAAGTTTGGCCAGTTGATCGCTGACCAGTTGGGGGCGACCAAACACGTTCATGGTCGCGAGGTTCAAGTCGGCGCGCGGACTCGTCAAGAAATCGGTTACCACGCGGTGCGTACCGGTGACGATCCTGGCCAACATACGATTATTTTCGGCATGTTGGGTGAAACGATTGAACTTCGCGTGGCCGCCTCTAGTCGTGATTGTTACGCCCAAGGTGCTCTGGCGGCTGCCAAGTTCCTGGTAGGTAAAAAGCCAGGTGTCTATTCGATGTTCGATGTGTTAGGGCTCAAGGACTGATCGGTGATCCTGGTATGGCCAAGTGTGAAGAGGGTTATCTGTGCGAAGTGTGTGGTGGGGATGTCGAGCATCTTCGCGATAGTGCTTTGTATTTGCAGTTCATCCTGGGTTGGATCGATCCGGAGACGTTGCATACGCGGCGCGAGTTGCATATTGATTGCGCGCCGGTGTTAGCACAGTTCATTGACGATCCGAGCTTTGGTGCTCAAGTGTCTGTGCCGGCTGAGTTTGCCAAGGACAACTTAGATGGGCAATTTGCCCGCGAGCGAACCGCAGAGGTCTCGCGGGCTTATCGCCGTTTAAGAGAATTGGATGCCATGCCTGATCGGCCGCCGGTCATCGAGTATCTGTTACCCGAGTTTGCCAGTCGCTGGCAATAAGTCATATCAGCCGCTGGGCGTTAGCCGGCGATTTCTTCAGCCCCACGTCAGTTGCGGGACAAAGCCCCCGGGTAAAGTCAAGTACGCCTACGGCTGACTGTTAAACGAGGTACGCCTGCGGCTGACTGTTAAACGATTTAATCCTCGGTTTCACGCTTGGACTTGTCTTTCTTCTCAGACTCTTTCTTCTCAGAATCTTTTTCGCCGGACTCTTTTTTGGGAGCGTCTTTTTTCTGCGATTCCTTCTTCTCGGCTTCCTTCTTTAACATCTCCTTTTTAATAGGCTCTTTCTTTTCGGCCATTCCTTTTT
>JADLDX010000210.1 GCA_020846515.1 Pirellulaceae bacterium | reverse complement strand
TGCGGCCCAGTCGCTCGCGGTACAAGATCTATATCATCGATGAAGTGCACATGCTGACCAATCAAGCTTTCAATGCGTTGCTCAAAACGCTGGAAGAGCCACCGGAGCATGTGAAGTTTATCTTTTGCACGACGGATCCGGAAAAGGTCCCGATCACAGTGCTGTCGCGTTGCCAACGCTTTGATTTTGCGCCTGTTCGAGCTGATGCCATCAAGCAGCGTTTGCAAGAGATCTGCACAGCCGAAGGTTTTGAAGCAGAAGACGACGCGTTATCCCTCTTGGCTCGTCGGGCCGCAGGCTCCATGCGCGACAGCCAGTCGCTGCTCGAGCAGGTGATGAGCTTTTCCAGTGGCAAGATCACCACCGATCAAGTGCACGCGCTGTTGGGCACTGCCGATGAAACGCGATTGCGTGAACTGGCGGAAGCCTTGGCCAATCGAGATGGAGTCGCCGCGCTCCAATTCGTGGATAAAGCGATCGCAGAAGGTACCGATGCTGGCCAGTTCGCCGAGCAGATGTTGGGTTATCTCCGCGATTTGATGGCCGTGGCCGTGGGTGGAGGTCCAGATTTGTTGAAGGTCTGCAATCCCACTGGCTTTGATGCAGTCAAACAATTGGCCGATGCCTGGGGCTTGCAGACGATCCTGGCGGCTGTGCAACTGCTAGATGAATCGCTTGTGCGCATGCGTTTTAGTGTGCAGTCGCAAGCCCTGTTCGAAGTGGCCTTGATTCAAATTACCCAGCTTCAGGATCTGGCCACGATTGCCAAAATCATCGAAGCCGTGCAGCACGGTGGTCCGATGCCCGCTGCGCGCCCGGCTGCGCCGCCTGCCGCGATCCCACGCCCCGCAGTCCCTGCCGCGGCCCCACCCGCAGCCGCTAGCTCGCCAGTAGCCCCTACCCCGCCAGTAGCCACCTCTGCGGAAAAAAAAAACGTTGAAGGGCCCGTCCTAAGCCCCGTGCCGAACTCGTTAGAAGCCAGCGTTTCAGCGCGCAACCCTGGCATCAACGAGACAGCTACTACTCGAGAATCGACCCAAAGAACATCAACCGCGTCCCCTTCAAATTCGTCTGGCGCGTATGCGGGTGCCAACGCAGTCGTTCTGGCCAGGCCTGAGGGCACACAGACCCCGCGTCAACCGTCGGCTCCTTCGACGATCCAAATTCGGGCAGCGCCGCTGGTTAGTGAAATTCTGAGCAGCACCTTGGGCACAGCTTCCACATCAAGCAGCGACGTTCACGCGGCTGCCAATGACCCAGCCCTTGGCGCGACAAGTTCCATTGCCTCGCAGGCGTCGCCCGCAGCTCAAGCCGCGCTGGAGCTGTGGAAACAGGCCGCCAGGACCACCGAGGGTATGTTGTCCGACTTTGCAGGGAGCGCCATCGCCGTTCAATTGAAGGGGCCTGATGAATGGATCGTGGTATTTCCACCTGGCACGCAGCGCACGCTGGAATACTGTGACGGTCCCGCTCGAAGAGCCGAACTGCAAACGGCCATCGATCGCGCGGCCGGTCGATCGATTGCATTTAGTTTCCGAGTGCAACCTGGCGCAGCGGTACGTTCGACTACTGAAGTGCCCATGTCCCCGACGGTAGCTCGATCGCAGCGCATGCGACAACTCTCTGAGCATCCCTTTGTTCACCAACTGTGCGAGCTCTTGCAAGGCGAAGTCATACGCGTCGATCCGCCGGCAGCTGAGCGCATCGCACCGCCTCATACAAACGATCCTGCGTTGCGCGAAACGGCCGAAGTCTAAATCAGACTAGAAGAGGCATCGCGAGAAACTGCCAAATTTCGTTCTCCCGAGTCGACGCGTCGTAGGCACAGCCGTAGGATACTACGGTCGGCATTAGATCCAGAGCGTAGCAGGATTTTGCAATCCATTGAGGTGATCCGTGATTGTTGGCGTCCCCAGAGAGATCAAGCAAGACGAATATCGCGTCGCGATGTTGCCAGTAGGTGTGGAAGAGCTGACTGCTCGCGGTCACAAAGTATTCATTCAGGCTGGCGCTGGGCTGGGTTCAGGTATCGCTGACCATGCTTATCTGCATGCTGGAGCGAAGTTGGTAGCCAGTCTGAAAGACGTCTACGATGCTTCCGACATGGTGGTTAAAGTCAAAGAGCCGCAAGAAGAAGAGTTCTCGTTGCTCAGGCCGGGTCAGACTCTGTTCACGTATTTCCATTTCGCGGCCAGTCGCAGATTGACCGAAGCCATGCTGAAGACGGGTGCCAATTGCATGGCTTATGAGACGTTATCCGATAGCCAAGGTCGATTGCCGTTACTGACACCGATGAGCGAAGTGGCGGGACGCATGAGCATCCAGGAAGGGGCCAAGTATCTCGAACGTCCTCAACAAGGTCGCGGCATCCTGTTGGGTGGAGTACCTGGCGTCGCGCCAGCCCACATCACGATCTTGGGTGGTGGCGTGGTGGGTGCCAACGCGGCTCGTATCGCTGCCGGTTTTCAAGCCGATGTCGCCATCTTGGATGTGAACCTGGATCGCTTGCGATACTTGGACGACGTCATGCCGCCCAACGTGAACGCTCTGTTCAGCGACCGACATACGATTCGCGATCAACTCAAATTAGCCGACCTGGTTA
>JADLDX010000209.1 GCA_020846515.1 Pirellulaceae bacterium | reverse complement strand
AGTCGCGAGACGAAAATTGTAGGTAGCCTTGGTGTAGTTGTCGTACTTTTTTCTCGACAACAACATGGCCGTGCCACTTTTTGGGGGCATCGATGAAGTACGAATCGCGAGAATAGATGCCAAGATAGAAAGAACTAGGACGCAGACAGCAATCGCGGTTGAACGTACGGTTGGCGTCCCAATCCTCTCAGTTAACACTTTTACCGGTGAGAGTCCTAAGTCGCGAGTGATATCGATAAAAAGAGGTAAGCCAATGGTCAAGAAGAGCACCCAGCGACCAAACTCAGTTAAATAGGTAAACAGTACAGCTTGGGTGAAACTCTCCAGGCCGTAATTGCCGTCAAATGACAGCCAGTCGCGGAGATAGAACTGAATTAATGACAGAAACGGCGAAGCCAAACCGACAAGAAAACTCCACCCCTGCAAGCCGACTTCAAGAAGAATGAACCGAATGATATAGCCTTCGACTACTGGGCTGAAGCCAATCTGACGGCGAAGTGATTGCTCCGATGGAAATTCGCCTTCGGCGATCTGTTTAGGTTCAAGTTCCCTACGAAGCTTTGCGGCCTCTAGTCTTGCCTTTTGTGCAAGGAGGAACGTATAGAGCAGGCCGAGCAGTGCGGCAGGGATCGCAATGACTCCCGTAGCGATCTCGTACCATGCCGTAGCCAGAAGGGGTGTATTCATCCGTTGCCACCTAACGAATTGCGTTCAACGAATTGCGTTCTATCCGGGGGGCAGCCACGAAAGGGCCTTGCTATAGGTTGACTGTTGGCCGGCTGCCCGACGGATAGAACGTGCGTTGAACTTTGTCGAACGGCCAGTACACGTGCTGTCGATCGACAACCTTGGCCGGAATCGATTCAGTACGATTCTATCAGGTACGCACAGTCGGGAGAAAGCCCCGGCAGATACAGCTGGCGAGGCTGGGCTTCGGGGCGAGGTTGGCTCATTGTACTTTCTATCCGCGTTCCCAGGTCCCAGTCCTCATAACTGATACCATACTCGCTCTCCAAGTGTGCGATTGCAAGTGCGGACACCGCAAACGCAATCCGCCAAAGTGTGTCGATAAGCCGCGGCCGACGATTCATTGCGCACCTATCTGTGAACGGCAGCGTTGACCATCGCCGCGTCGATTAGTTAACCATTGAAGAAGCGGCATCCAACGCGGCTATGGTCGAACGCTTTGTTCAGCCGGTGTGCCATCGAAGCCACAACTAAGTTTTGCCGATCGCCAGTTTCATTGGGCTGTCGAACTACCAACCAATTTGGCATGACGCAGTTTCGTACTCGTACTCAGCCCGTCTGGGCGGTACTCGTACTCGTCCTCGATGCGCAACGCAAGGTCATCGAGTAGGAGTACGAGTACCGCTGCGCTGAGTACGAGTACGAACAAGAGCAAGCATTAGTTTACGCGTAAAGTGATTGCAGCTTAACAGCGGGAACGTCAGGGTTGAGCGAGCCCGAGCAGTTGACATTGAACTTACGAGAAACCATGCCACCGCCGCTCCGTTGCATCCCATGGTTCCCCGAAATTAGGGCTTTTCTTCAGTCCTGGCGCGCGTGCGAGCATTTGCGAATATTGACGTCACAGCGAGCACAATGCCAGCAACAAGACCACCGACACTGCCTTGAGTCACTCCAAGTCCGATGCCTACGGCAAGTTCGTCTAAACGCTGTGGTGGAACGTCCGGAAACATCGCTCGGTAGTAAGCTGGAGTGTACGTCCCCATCAACCATCCAGCAGCGGCGCCGCCCACGCAGCCTAGGAGCGTAAGTATCACGACGCATACGATAGGAGTTTTGAGTTGCGCTAAGTCTGGAATTTCGAGTGCTCCATTTAGCGTGGAAAAAGGATGGCTGTTGTCGGGGAACGCTAGCCATCACCTGGCCGCCGTTGTGATATGTTTGTGCAGATTTGACACGCTCGGCGGCTCAGCGTGCATGGCATGGTTACGCGTTCTTGATCGTCGTTGCAAGACAATGTCGATCAGAAAGACCGTGACGGACACAACGAAGTATATCAAAGCGAAGACCAGCATCGAGTACGCGGGTGCCCGAGTCTGTGAAGGGTTCTTCATTGCGTCGATGTACGCAGTGTTCCACAAATTTACAAGCTTTTTATCACGAAACTGCAAATACGCGCCAGATCCATCTCGAATGGACAAATGGTAGAACTCGTCTTTGTCCATGATCGCCATTCCTTTTTTCGAGCAAATCGCACTGAGGTTACTGATGTATTCCGTGTCGGCAGGATGTGTCAACAATCGATTTGAAGTGAAATGGGAGGCAACAGATTTAAAGCTGTCGCCTTCTGTCAGTTCAGAATGCAGAACTGCCTCTACGTAAGAGAATGTATGATTCCTGGAGAGCCACGTGCGATAGACTTTTTCGGAGGGAAAGTACAGCGCTGCCATTGCCACCAAAAGCAGAAGTGTTCGCATCGAAAACTGTCTCAGCTGCATGAGTCGGATCTCACATTCCGCGTAACGACCGGCATAACGCCTGCCCCCAAGGGATTGGGAATACATTACCGATCAACTGTTTTGAGGGCTGGCGTTCATGCCCTGGTTCGACCCGCCCGTACCGTATGATCTCCCATGGCCAACCAAGTTGCAAGTCTTCGGCATGCCCGGCATGGCCATCGGTATGTCCAGTCCGTTTGTGATGGCACCCGCAATAGATGTTAGCCTCACGCTAGTCCAGCCCGGTAGCCCGGTAGGGCGAAGGATTCCAGCCGGCGGTGCAACCGCCGGTTTCGATCCAGCAGCGCGCAGGCGGCGAGCAGGTGGGT
>JADLDX010000208.1 GCA_020846515.1 Pirellulaceae bacterium | reverse complement strand
GGAGAGATGACCTCTCCCGAGACCCTCATCTCGATTATTGAACGCCAGCCTAGTCAGTAATGCCCAGAACGTGACGCTCAGTGGGTAATACTTATAGGGCAGAGCTCCGTCAGGCGCATGGTGCCATCCGTCATCTTGCTAAGCGGCGATGGAAAAGTGATTAGGCGATGACTGCCATGAGCAGTCGTTTGTTCTCCGCCTCGAAACCGATGATGCTCGCCGTGCCGCTCCAGATAGCGCCGGCCTTCACCTGTTTAGGTGTGACCTCCCATGCCAGAGCCATGTCAGAATTCTGAGCTGGGCAGTAAGCGCCCCACCAGTGGAACTCGTCCCAGCTATCGAACTCGTTTTCGTCGGTAAATTCCGGCGTATCCATTTCGTTAACGATGCTAACTTGGATGGGAAACACAAAATCTCGCACCGCTGCCAGCACCATTGCTAGCTGCTGATCATCGTGTTGGGACTGATGAATTTGGGTGATCACTTGGCGTAGCCACGCGTCATCGGCTGGTGCCTGCTGATTCTGAGTGCCAGGCGCCACGACGGGCGGTATGGCACCGGAGACTTCTTCGTCGTCCTCCTCATCTTCATCGTCCCAAAGCTGTTCATCGTCGAAATTCTTCTTCCCCAGCGCCATCAGAGCATTGGGAGACACAATCAGACTGAGAGTCTTAGTCCAATCGGGCCAACTCGGGATATCGATGCGACTATCGATCGTCCACTTGATATGGTTGTCAGTAAACTTGAGCGAAGGCGCCGCTGAGTCAGGCAATTGATAACGAAAATCGTGTGACTGCTTTTCGCCAGGTTTCAGTTCCAACACCCCGACCGCGGTTTGAGTTTCGCTCAGCAGTTCATTGACATGCGTTTTGCGATTACTGCCGGAACCTGAAACGCATTCTTCGATGCAGCGGATCTTCCAAGTTATGCCATTGATACTCGTACGCCGCGCAGGCGTAAAAGTCAGATTGGCTTCGACCACTCCGCCCGCTTTGACTTTTGGTGTCTTGACTTCACAGGTGACTGGACCGGTAATGCGCTTGGGCAAAACGACCTTGACAAACCAAACAATCAAGGCGATTGGGGCCGCGACGACGGCGAGAAATATTAGCAGCGGAATGAACGCCATGGCAAAGCCGATCAACAGCGTGCCGACAATCAATGGTATGACCAGGCGGGCGACCATGCCTTGAGGGTTGGGCGCAGCTTTGGTGGGTTGCAGATCGTCGGGCGCGTCACTGGCGGTCACTAGATATTCAGATTGAACCCGCGGATCAACGGACCAAGGGATCTTGGCCTGTGCCGACACGTAATGCGCGAGATTAAGATAGGTACCATAATAAGTGGGCGGCCATTTGGCCGTAGCCAGTTTGAACGCATAACTGTATTCCTGACCTGGCTTCCAAGTGCCTTCAAAGAGCGTCGCGTTAGCAACTTCGCCGATTTCGACGTTCCCGCGACCATGAGTGCTCCAAATCGTACTAACGACCAGCGCTTTGCAACTTACCTCCTTTTCAGTGCGGACGATAACGGTCCCCGAAATCGGCTCGCCGCCAGTGCGCGGATTGGAATCATCCAACTTAATCGTCAATTGACAGGCAGCCATGGCTCACCCTTCTCGGCAAAGCGCTGAAACGCATCATATAGGTAGTGCTCGATGAGTCGGATATTGGAACCGAAGCGTTGTTGCAAAGCCACCACCTGATTGACAGTCAAACACAACGGATGATACGCAACCTCGGGCTGTGAAACTGGACCAACGAAATCTGGAATAGGTGATTCTGGAGCAACGGCACAGGGCATTGGCGGCTGGATGGCCCAACCCGTTTGGATGGTCGTAATGCGGCTGGCCAGTATACGACGATTGAGTATTTCTTGCAGTTGCTGAGGCGGCATCATGTGTGAAACATCGAGCGTACGGACTTCGAACCCGCCGCGCGTGAGCCAGCGACTGCAATCGACATGCGTCCCAAGAATCAGCGGACCATCGCCGGTGAGCAACTGTCGACGTCGCAGCCACGACATTCGCTGGGCTTCGTCAATCAACACGGGCCGAGTACCAGGCAGGGGCGGCTGGTCGCCCTCGTCTGGAAAATAGATGTAGGTCACCAGGCTTGTGGGCTGTGTCCGTGGTGGGGCGATTGACTGAACGGGCGCTTGTGTGGAACGTGCGAGGACCTGAGTCAGCGCGCGTTGCAACGCCAGCAAGTGGGTGCTCTTTCCATGTCCACATGGACCGATGACCTGCAAAGCCAATCGACGTTTCACCGAAGCGGTCTGACTGGCTGGGTTAGTCTGATTGGCTGACCGAATTTCATTGGCAGGTGCGACGCGGCCGGTCAAGACGTCGCCGGTCAACCAGGACAGGCTGTCGTTCCAATGGATCACGGCCAATTCGGCGCGTTCACGAGCGGTCAGTTCGCCGAACGGATTGCGAAACAAATGATATTTGGCAAACGGCGACTCACGCATCAATCATCACATACAGCCGCGAAAGTAAAGTAAACTGAGGGCGAAAGAAGTCGATTGCCCAGTCGCTTATATGCTCTGGGGCAGCGCTTCATCGCACCTTCTTCGACTCTGCCCATTGAACTCTGCCCATTGAACCTGAATCATCGATGACTTACCAGCATAGACCCGGTCTCTCCTCAAACCTTCCGCGATGCGTGTACCGACGTTGGCCCGGTGTATTGGCGGTCTGTTTGGTGGCACTGTTTTCCCGTCCGACTCTGGCTCAACGAGACTTACGCGATATTCCCAAACCGGACCCGGCGGCTGAGCTAGCGGCCATGCAGTTTGGCGATGGGTTCGAAGTCAATCTCTTCGCGTCGGACCCGATGTTCGCTAAACCGATCCACATGAACTTTGACGAACGCGGTCGTTTGTGGATCGCCTCCAGCCGAAACTATCCGCAGATCGAGCCAGGTGCTGCGCCGACGGACCAGATCGTCGTCTTAGAAGATCGCAATCGGGACGGGGTGGCCGATCACCATGTGGTGTTTGCTGATGACCTGTTGATACCCACCGGTGTGTTGCCTGGCGATGGCGGTGTTTATGTAGCGGCCAGTACCGAACTGATTCATCTGAAGGACACCGATGGTGATGGTCGCGCCGATCAAAGACGCACGATCCTCAGTGGTTTCGGGACCGAAGATACGCATCATCTGCTGCACACGCTGCGCTGGGCACCGGATGGCTGGATGCATCTGAATCAATCGATCTATATCCACAGTCATGTGGAGACGCCGCAAGGTGTGCAGCGATTGGATGGTGGCGGAATCTGGCGCTTTGATCCCACGACCAGTGCGTTGCAGGTTTTTTGCAAGGGTTTTGTCAACCCATGGGGCCATGCCATTGATGACTATGGTCAGTCGCTGGTAACCGATGGGGCCTACTTCGAAGGGATCAACTATGCCTTCCCGGAATCGGTGTTCGTTACCAGTCCTGGCGCCACGCGTTGGCTGGCTGGTTTGAACCCGGGCAGTCCCAAGCACTGTGGTTTGGAGATCATCAGTGGCGGGGCGATGCCGACCGAAATGCAGGGCCGACTGGTCACCAACGACTTTCGTTCGCACCGCGTCTGCTTGTTCGAAATTGCCCGGCAGGGAAGTGGCTATCGCAGTGCGCAGTTACCCGAACTCATTCGTACGCAGCACATAGCCTTTCGACCAATCGATGTCAAAATGGGCCCCGATGGTGCCATTTATATTGCCGACTGGTACAACCCGATCATTCAGCATGGAGAAGTCGACTTTCGCGATCCGCGACGCGACACCGAACATGGTCGCATCTGGCGCATTACTGCCAAGGGCAAGCAACCGCTGGTGCCGCCGCGTTACGATCAGTTAAAAGAGGAGTCTCTATGTACTCTGCTTCGCGACTCGGCCTTATGGGTACGTCAATTCGCGCGCATGGAGTTAGCCCGCCGCCAGCGCACCAAACGCGAGGCAGCGCTGGACGACTTTATCGGATCGGCCAAACATCCCGAAGAGCGATCCCTGCGAAAGTTGGAGAGTCTGTGGGTCAAACTGTGTGCTCGCGAAGTAGATGCGGCCTTGATCGATACGCTTCGGCAAGACGATGATGCGCGGATTCGAGCGCTGGCGATACGCACGATCAGTCGGTTGCGGCATGAATTGCCTGCCGCCACACTATGGCTGACCGAAGCTGCGCGTGATAGCGACGATCAAGTCGTGCTCGAAGCGGTAACAGGTCTGGGTCAGTTGAAAACACTACCGGCCGTTGAGCAATTGTTGAACGTGGCGGCTCGTCCTGACCAGGATCAATTTCTGAAGTTTGCGCTGTGGAACGCAGTGCGCAGCAATGAATCTATTTGGCTGGAATCGCTGCAAACCAACCAGCTAGCGGTGCGCGATGATTTGGCCAAGCTGCGGCTGTTGGCTGACGCTGCCACTCAGGCCGCGGTCGCTCGCCCGTTATTGAATCTGCTGCGCACCGGACAGACCGCACAGAGTGTGACGGGATCTGTCGTGGAACTGGTTGCTGAAAAAGCCGCGTCCGACACGCTTGGCGACCTGGTCGATTGGATCACAGCGCCGAACAGCTCCTCGTCGTTATCGGCGCGGACCAGTTACCTGGAGACGGTCACGCGGTTGACATTGGCTCGCAATATCAAGCCCGATCGTGTGGATGCTATCTTGTCCACGACTTTGGATCGCGCGCTCAATCGCTCCGAGAGCGATGTTCCCCCCAGTGTGAACACTGGTGCGGCTGGTGACGCGGCCGTGCAGATTGCGTATGTGGCTCAACTGATCGAGCTGGCCGGGAATTGGCAGTGCGTGGCTTGCGCACCCAAGATCGTGCAATGGTTATCGCGTGCGGAGGTCGCTGGCGACTCACAACTGCTGACGCGGGGATTGGCCGCGTTGGCTCGATTGCCGGATGATGATTCGCGAGCCTTGATACGTCAGCGGGCCCTGGACGCTCAATCGCCCGCGTCCAAGCGGGCGGCCGCGCTGGCCGCGCTGAATATCTTCGACAGCCGCGCTGCTGCCGAGGACACGCTTCGTTTCTTTATTGAACAGTAACCGAACGATCTGGCGGCTGGGGAAGCGGCAGCCGGCGCGCTCCTGTCGCGCGCCGCCGGTATCGAAGCACTTCGAAAAGCTCTGGCAGACGTCCAAGGCTCGACTTGGAAAGCCGATGGAGCGCGCGTCTTGATCGGCGCCGTGCGAAACGCCGTCGGCGGCGACGAAGCACTCATGAGTGAGGTTCTGGCCACGACGCGCATGGATGCTCTGGGGTGGAAGTGGTCCGACGCATGGGCCAAGCAGATCATAGAACAGGCCATCGCCAGCGGCGATGCTGCCAAGGGCGAAGCCATTTACCGTCAGGCCCGTTTGCAGTGCGTGCGCTGCCACGCCATCGGCCAAGGCGGCGGTGTCATCGGTCCCAACCTGGTCAGTCTGGGCGGCAGCTCGACGCCGGAGTACATCTTGCAATCGTTGATCGATCCGAATGCAAAGTTGAAAGAGGGCTTTCAAACGCTGTCGGTATTGACCGATGACGGTCGCGTTATCAGTGGTCTGCAACGTGCTCGCACCGACAAACAACTTCAATTGGTGTTGGCCGACGGTACCGAACAGACCCTGGCCACCGATGCCATCGAAACGATCAAGAATGGTCGATCGCTGATGCCCGCTGGCCTGGTCGATGTTTTGAACGAGCAGGAGATCGTCGATCTGACTCGCTTTCTATTGGAACTGGGTAAGACGCCCAAGTACACAGTCGATACATCGCCGCGAATACGCAACTGGTCAATCCTCACCCATACGCCAGCGGCTATGCAGAAACTGAATCGCACCAGTCTCGACACGGCGGCCACCGATGCCCCGGAATTGATATGGGCCCCTTTACCCAGTACGGTGGCCGGTCGCTTACCAATCGCCGAACTACCTACCTTCCAACTGTTTCGCGATTTGCCTGCCATCGCCTTTGCTCGCTTCGACATCGAGGTCAAGCAGGCTGGCAGTGTCATCATCGAATTGTCGGCGCCTAGCGATGCGGTCTCTTTGTGGTTGGATGGTCGACCTCGCAAATTGCCAGAGCCGGATGAGGCGATTGGGCTGAGTGTCGGCAGACATCGAGTGGTGCTGGGTCTGAAGGTCCGCAGTGTTGGACCGAGTTTGGGTTGTCAGATTCGTACCGGCCACCTTGGGTCGGCGGTCTTGGAATGGAAATAGGCTATTAGAATGAACGTCGAGCGCTCTCTAAAGATATGCTCACTCGGGCTGCTACCGCTGTGGTTGGTACTCGGCCTGTGCATGCTTACGTCGACGGGTTGTCGAGGTTGTATGCGCAGCGACAGTGAAAAACTTTCGCGCGAGGAGCAGGAGAAGCGTGCCAAGGAGCAGAAAGAAGCCTTGGTCACGTCCCAACTCTTGACGCTGCCGGCCGACACGGATGTCCGAATCGCCACGGCCAAGCCGGGTCATTGGGTGGAAACAGTTCGACAAGTCAAATCCAATCGCGAGGATCTGCAGGTCATTGCCTCGGGCGATGTGATGCGTGGCGTGGATGTAGTGTTAAATATTCCGGGTACGAATATTACCACCGAATTCACTCGGGCCACGGTATTGCCCAAAGGGCAAACCAAGACCATCGACTTGCAATATTTTGTACCGACGACCAGTGTCAAAGTCGACATTGACAATCCGGTTTCGACCGCGCTGCGGCTCCGCAGCAGTCTGCTATCACGATCTTTGCTAACTCCGATCACCCAAGAACCATTCTCGGCCAGCGAGTTGGGCTATGGCGAGTTTCTGTTGACCGTCGTCTCGCCCAAGCCTCAGGATTATGCGTTCCTGTCTGCCACGGATCTGGTGATGTGGCGCGGTAGCGATCTGATGGTGGAGGAGCGTACACGCAGTTTCAAGGTCGTCTTATGTGGCAGCAAAGAGGGCAAGCTAGAGTTCCCGACATCGATGCTGACGATGACCACCATGGCAGCCGTCGTGTGGGATGACTTGTCGCCTGACGATTTGTCCGCTGATCAAAAGACAGCGCTGGTCGATTGGTTGCATTGGGGGGGCCAGTTGATCATCAGTGGGCCGGGAAGTTGGTCGAGACTGCAAGGCAGTTTCTTGATGCCCTATTTGCCGATCCGCGGAGGCGAAGCGGCCGAGTTGGGTACGGAAGAGTTATCGCCGTTGAATTTCTGGGTAGTACACGATCGTGGTGGGCAACCTCAAGAGCCACTGACGATCGTGGGCGCCAAAGTGCCTGGTCTGAAGATGCAATTGGCCGATGGTAGTGCGTGGCTGCCCGAGACCAAAGAACTGGTCGCGGAACGGTCAATTGGCCGCGGTCGCGTGGTGGTGACCGGTTTTCCACTGCGTGAGCAGCGACTATATCGGTGGAAGTACTTTTCCAGTTTCGTTTCCACTGGACTGCTGCGTCGGCCGGCTCGGCGCGTCAAGCAATCTACGATCGATAACGTGCTGGTCCAGGTATGGGCACCACCTTTCGAAGGCGAAGAGAAAAACCCCCTACTCAATACGCAACTGCGCATCGCCTCGCGCGATATGCCGATTGCCACCAACAACTCGGAGATGGCCAGTGACTTTGCCAAACGCAAAGAAGCGGATATTCGACGTCGACTCAACGCGGCCGAAGTTGATGGTGTCCCGGAGCTCGAACCGCGAGCAGAATTTCGCAAATACAGTACGAAGGAGTTGGAGGCCATGCAATGGGCGCCCAATGGCGCAGCCTGGTCGGATACATCCGGCTTTGCATTTAACGCGCTGAGCGCTCTGCGCGATGCGGCGGGTATCGTGCTGCCTGATCGTTGGACAATTCTGTACTTGATTGGCGGTTACCTGACAATTCTTGTGCCGCTGAACTGGCTCTTCTTTCGTGTGATCGGCCGTTTGGAGTTCGCCTGGATTGCGGCCCCAATTCTGGCATTGATCGGTGTACTGGTCGTCACGCGAGTGGCCCGCTTGGATATTGGTTTCGCGCGCCGGACCACTGAGGTCGGATTGCTGGAGTTGCATGGTGAATACCCGCGCGGCCACATTACCAACTATGCAGCCTTATATACGTCGCTT
>JADLDX010000207.1 GCA_020846515.1 Pirellulaceae bacterium | reverse complement strand
TGCCGATCGAACGCATTAACCTGGCTGAGCGATTGTATCGCACGACCGGTAGCGGTATCTATCAAGAACGCATTCCTAATGCAGGCGCCTTCTGGGCTTCACCCTGGTCTTATAAGGGGCTCGCCTACTGCACCGATGAAAGCGGTAGCACGTTTGTGATTAAGCCAGGCACGAGCTTGAATGTGGTGCGCGTCAACAAGCTAACCGAAGAGAACGCGCGGTATTGGTCAACCACTGCGATCGGTACCGATACGCTGTTCATTCGATCGTCGAACACTGTTTACGCAGTGGCAGGCAAGTAGCCGCCGCTGCCAAGCGGTGGATTTCGCCTCCAGAGGCGTCCACCGTCTGGCGACGGGGGCCACCGTCTGGCGACGAGTGGCTACGGAGTCCACCAAAACTATGTATCAATTGATTAGGCCTCTGTTGGTTGGCTGCTGTTGTGTGGCGATGCTAATGTGGTCCAGCGGTGCACTCGAACTGCCCGGCGGTGTTTACCATTCCGCCGGGTTGCATGGAGTGCAAGCGGCGGACAATGGGCCGAAAGAGGCTACGGCGGTCTTTGCCCTGCGCATCGTCGACCAACAAACCGGTCGCGGCGTACCGTTGGTTGAGTTGGAGACCATTCACCATGTTCGATTGGTGACCGATAGCGACGGTGTGGTCGCGATCCGCGAGCCGGATCTATTGGGGCGCAACGTGTTCTTCACGATTCGCAGCCACGGCTATCGATTTCCCAAAGATGGATTTGGGATGGAGGGAAAAGCGATCAAGGTGGAGCCCGGTCAGTCGCTGACGTTGCCGATCGAACGCATTAACCTGGCTGAGCGATTGTATCGCACGACCGGTAGCGGTATCTATCAAGACTCCATGCTCGCCGGTCGTATGCCAGAGGATAGTTTGACCGCTTTGCCAGGCGACGTGATTGGTTGTGATAGCGTGATGACGGCCATCTATCAGAATAAAATGTTTTGGTTCTGGGGCGATACCAATCGACCTCATTATCCAATCGGCGGCAACTTCCATATCACCGCTGCTACGACATCGCTGGATTCCAAGCAGTGGTCGGCTGAGAGACCACCAGCCTTCGAATACATCGTGGGGCCCGACAAGGCGATCCGACCAGTGGCTCAGATGACTGGCGACGGTCCGACTTGGACGAGCGCCATGACGGTCTTGCCAGGTAAGGCGGAATCTCCTGAGATGCTGGTGGCAGGCTTTATAAAGGTCCGCAATCAACTGGAAGCTTATCGCTGGGGGTTTGCGCGATGGGATGACGCGCAGGCGAGTTTCGTAGAGATCGCCAGCTTTACTGAAAAGCCGCGCATGTTCTATGGGCCACAGACGCATACTTTCTTGCATACGGATCAGGGTGTCCGTTATGTGTACTTCGCCACGCCACTGCCGCTGACACGCGTGCGCGCCAGCCTGGACGCCTTCATTGATCCCAATCAATACCAAGGCTTTACGTGTCTGAAAGCGGGTACAACAGTTACTGACCAACAGCTTGACCGCGACGCTTCAGGCAAATTGCGCTACGCATGGAAGACGAACACACCGGCGTTGACGCAAAAAGAGCAATCGGAGTTGATCGCCGCCGGTCGCATGAGACCGGAGGAAGCTTGGGTGCAACTGCGCGATTATGATTCAGGTAAGGAAGTCGTGGCTCACAGTGGTTCGGTGTATTGGAATGCGTATCGGCAGCGCTGGGTGTTGATCACGGTGCAGTTCGGTGGTGAGAGCTCACTCTTGGGTGAAGTGTGGTATGCCGAAGCCGATCAGCCGACGGGGCCTTGGTGCTATGCGCGTAAGGTTGTAACTCATAACCAGTACTCTTTTTATAATCCCAAGCATCATCCCGAATTTGATGCTCAGGGTGGTCGGCAGATCTTTTTCGAAGGCACTTATACGAGTAGCTTTTCGGGTAATCCGTTGCCCACCGCGCGGTACGATTACAACCAGATCATGTATCGCTTGGACTTGACCAGCGACCAGTTGAACTTGCCGGTCGCATACTACAATGCCGATCCCAACGGCGAACGTCCCGATACCCACTCGCGATATTTTTCAACCGGCGGATCGCTGCGTAGTTCGCCCCAAGACTCGCCTCAAGATTCCTCTCGTGCTTCACAACACAAGGCAGAGTTTTTTGCTTGGGATCGGCCATATGCTGGCAGTGTGGCCGTGGTGCAGCGCGATGGTAAATTGCAAGTTGAACGTGCACCGGTTGATCCAAAGAGCGTTCAGTTCTATGCCTGGCCGCCCACGCCAGCGGCTCCGAATGAGCAGACTGTGCCTTTGTATGAATATATTAATGCAGTCACACGATCGCGCCGGTATGTTGCTGAGAGTGACTGGTCATCAGCCGACTATCGGCGGAGTGCGGAGCCTGTGTGCTGGGTTTGGAAGTCAGCCGCAACGCGTGGGCCATGATCGACTACAATCGATTATCATTGGCGTTCCAGATTGTTGGGCTTGGCGCTGATGCGGTACCACGCGAGTCATTTACATCTGGCGCGCCTGATCGGCCGACGCCCCCCTGCCCTACCTTTGGTAAAAGACCTACCGTTTTCGATCCTTGCGATGAGACACCATGATGAAATTTATGCTCACCGTTCACTCTCACTTGGCAATCTACCTGTGTGTGTTTTCACTGTTGGCTAGCGAGTCGCTGACGCTGCACGCGCAGACCGAGGGCGGCAAGTTGATGGCGTATGTGGGGACGTTCAGTTCGCCCTTGAAAGATACGCTGCCGACTCAAGTAGATTTGCCACCGGGCAATGGGCGCGGCATTCATCTGTTTGAAGTCGATCGAGTCACTGGCGCCATGAAGGCGGCTGGGGTTTATGAACTGGGCACCAGTCCCAGTTGTCTGGCGATTAACAAAGCCGGCACGCGCATGTACTCTGCCAACGAAACGGATCGCGTGGGCGAGAACCATGAAGGGACGATCAGCGCTTTTGAGATCAATCGGGCAAGCGGTCAACTCAAGCTGCTCAACACGGTACCTAGCGGTGGGGCTGGTCCGACGTATGTTAGTCTGCATCCCTCTGGCCGCTATCTGTTGGTCGCCAATTATTTTGGAGGTTCGATTGCCGTGTTGCCGATTTTGGCTGACGGTAAATTGGGCCCGGCCACAGACGTTAAGCAAGATGAAGGCAAGATCGGCCCGACGAAAGCCCTGCATGCACCGCCGGGCAGTTTTGCGATCAGCGGTCATGACCGCACGCACGCTCACATGATTGAGTCAGATCCTTCGGGTAAGTACGTGTTGCATGTCGATCTGGGCTTGG
>JADLDX010000206.1 GCA_020846515.1 Pirellulaceae bacterium | reverse complement strand
CTTGACCACGGATTTCACGGATGGCACTGATAAAGAACATTATCCGTGTCATCCGTGTTATCCGTGGTTAAATTCTGGTCCTACTTTGGCCCGATGGTTTCGAGCCCCCGATCAACGGCGAGAAGTTCTTTGTGGATTATCCACGTCGCAGGAGCAGTCGCTGGCGTCGCTGGCGAAAGGTGGCGACTGCTGCGCCAGCTGCGGCCAGCAGTGCCAGGCTGCTGGGTTCGGGAACTGCGGTGACGGTAAAACTAGCGCTGTTCGCAGTGTAGCCAAACCCAATGAACGCTGTATTGCTGAATGACGAGCTTGGATCAACGCCTATAGAGTAATTGCCGGGGCCAGAGACCAAGAACGGAAATCGACCTAAGAGCAATGGACTGTTCGCATCTGGAATGATCCGGGGCAGCGGGGCTCCCAGAGTGGCCGGTGTAAAGTCATAGCTCACATCGCCGGCTGTCAGCGATGCGCCGGCATTGGTCACATTGGTAGCGTTGAAATTAAAGGCAATATTGGCACTCCGATTGGAAAACACATAGTTGCCATCGGTCAAATACGATTCAGGCTGTGGGTTGACGAAGCTTACGCCTGGCCCACCTGTAATATTGAGCCTCATCAAGAACGAATCGAGCTGGTCGTTTGGCGCATTGTTGCTGTGAACGAACACGCTCAAGAATCCTGTCTCTCCCGCCGTATAAGTACCCGACGAGGGAGTCAGATTGATAGTCAAAGCGGACATCGCCATTGGAATGTCGACCATCAGCAGGATGGCCAACCACAAACTATGAAAACGAAACATGTCCCGTAAACTCCAGAGATTGAAACAGTTGAAATACGAACAAAACCATTGCGATCAAAGTTGATCAGTTTGAGCGAAGTGAATCAGTCATCGACCCACAGGCCGTTTTTGAGCTTCTTGCCCATACCTCTGGTCACAATGGCCAGGTCAACTGAGTTGACGACGCCATCTCCATTGAGGTCAACCGAGGGTGTCTGCGGCGAGTTACCACGCATAACCAGCAGTCGATCCAATACATTGACGGCTCGATCTCCATTTACGTCGCCCAGCAGGCGATAGAAGTGCTTGAACGTGTCCGATGTTCCATCGCCATCTATGTCGATGCCGATTCGATAATGGCCATCGCCAATATCGGTATTTCGATTGCCACCGACGCCTTGGTCACCAAAGTCCAAACGCAGACGGTCTCCCGAAATGCTGGCTGAGTAAGCCGAGGCGGCCAGTAAACTCGGGTTCTCACCGTTGAGATCGAATTTGGTAACCGCGATGCGCCCGGCCTGGAGTAGATCTTCCAAGTCGTCTTGTTCAAAAATGACATCGACGTTTCTGACAAACGAGCGTTGAACCTGGCCGTTCTGCACATCGATGGCATCGACCACGTTACCGACTTGGAAGTAGTACGTCACCATGCCACTGTCGGTGGCTTGACCGTCTGCATCGATACCCATGGCGACGAAGGTGACTTCGTAGAACCCAATTTTGGTAAAGGCAAAGTTCGCATGTGCATGGCTGCCGGCAGCTACGTCAAATTCATCGGATGCATCGATGCCATCGGAAGTCGCCATGATCAGCTTCGGCGTGGTTGGAGTCAGTCCTGACTGCCAAATCGAGAACTGACCAGGACCTGATACCGCAGCCAATCGCAACCGTGCGACATCACCGGCAAGCAGACCTTCAGCCAGCTCTTCACCTCCGATGCCCAAGTACAGCAGGTTGTTGTTCTCTACTTGAGGAAGAACAAAGACAGCACTTCCGACTGGTACGCCTAAGAAGTCGAAGGCTGCGTTAGCTGAATCGCCAACTCGAATGGTCCGCGCGTCAGCGCCTACATAGAGCAGCGCTTCGCTCGGTTCGTATTCCGTGTCGGGCTCGTGGTCGTGAATGTGAAGATCCCATGCATCGTCTTCAAAATTGACACCGATATCTGCATGGCCAGTTTTCTGTACCGAAACGAAATTTGGACGCATTGAACCAGTGATCGTAACAGTAGCTGTCGTAAAGCCACCGCGTTCGTTAGTCAATCGATAGGTAAAACTATCGCTGCCATCGAAGGTCGCAGAGGGTTGATAGGTAAACGAACCATTTGGTTGAAGCGAAAGAGCACCCTTGGTCGTGGTCGTTTGCACCGAGGCTGCATAATTTCCTATACCATCATCCCATTGGTCGTTGAGTGTTACGGAGCCGCGCAACATCTCTTGGCCGCTTACACTGAACGCATCATTTATGGCGCCCAACGTGTCGACGTGGAACACCATCGTCTTGATACCGCTCTCGACGAACACGTCGGACGCATCCAGCGAGTTGTTGGCGTTACCGTCGAGATAGCCGCTGATCACGACATCGACTTCATACCGGCCCGGCTTGCTGAATGCTGTGTTACGGTGGAAGTGCGTGCGGTAGAGCCAGATGTTGTCGGTGCTTCCGATTCAGTCGCTGGTCGCGAACCAGACCGTTGGATTGCCGCTCGAGACGGAGTACAAGGAGAAGTCGCCGCCGGAGTCGCTGCGGAACCCGACCATCTGGACTTTTACGTACTCGCGAAGCGTCGAGCCGGAAATACGGGGATCGCCGGTGAGCCTGTCGGCGAATTCGTCGGCCTTGAGGTTGTCGCCGCCCCAGCCCAGGAACGGGACCGACGCGATGTTCCCCGAGCTGTTGCTCAGGTAGAGCGGCTGGTTCGCCGCGACGCCAAGGAAGTCGTAGTTTGCTCCCGCAGGTCTGGTCAAGATGGCCGTGCTATCGAGGTAGGTGATGATTTCCTCGCTCTTGTATTTGTTCTGTGGCAGGAGGCCATCGTCTGGGTCCAAGTACCATGAGAAGTCGCCGCCACTGTACTCAACGCTATAGTCGGCGTGCCCTTGGACGTAGTAGGTATCGATCGGACCAACTGCCGTCGGACGGATCGTGTACACTTCGCCGCCAGCGTACCCTTTGGCGAGCACATCGCCACTTAGGTCGTTGATGCTGGCTCCTTCGTTCACGCTCAAGCCAAGTGTCCCGCTGCCAGTTCCCGTGGAGACGGTCACTTCATAAAGGCTGCCTGAACCAGTCACACCCGTCACCGTAGCACCGGCAAGGTCGCCTGCACTCATGCGGACGGCGAAGTCAGCCAGGTCTACCCCAGTCACGGCCTCGGCAAACTGCACGTTGAACCGGACCGTTCCCGCTGCGGTAGCTTGCGAGTCGAGTCGCGTAATCGACTGAACCAGTGGACCGCGGCCGTTAACGATGACGCCATTGAACGGCAGGTTCGGGAACTCCAGCGCTCCCGCGCCACCCAATGGATCGGTCAATGAGCCCCCGTTGAGCTGGATCGTATTGCTGGCGAGCTGCACACCGTCCAGGTCGAGGTCGGTCGCCGTCACTGTGTAGCGGAAGTTAAGCGTTGGCGTGCCTGAGCCGCTGACATAGTTTGCGTAGACGGTGTTGCCACCCAAATCCAGCGCGATGCGCGGCGTTCCGGTCACTGCGATCGGGAAACCGAAGTACACCGAGAAATCAATCGGGTCACCGGCAACACGGGTGCGGGCCGCCGGCGGAACCAGCACCATCGGATCTTCGCCGGTCTTGTTGATGTAGACTCGGACAGCCGACGGACGAGTCTCGCTACGAGTTCCTGTCGTCACCATATCCGGGTTGCTATCACCATCGAGATCGGCAATATGGATACTGAAGGCATTGCCCTGATTCGGATCAATGAGGATCGTACTGCCGAATGCTCCCCCACCGATCCCCGGGCTCCATACCATGGAGAAAATGCCCCCGACGATGGCACCCGCAGCGATATCTGGTATCCCGTCGCCGTTAATGTCGGCGACTCTGATCGCGTTTAGCTGTGTATTGGTCGGCAGGACGACCACACGTGAGCCAAATGTGCCATCGGCCAACTGAGGATAATACCCTGCGCG
>JADLDX010000205.1 GCA_020846515.1 Pirellulaceae bacterium | reverse complement strand
GCCCCTTACCGCTAACGCTTGCCTTGGCGTCGGCGCGTTATCAGACTGGCTGGGTTGTCATCGGTATGCACAGCAGTTCATCAGCATTGTCTGGATGGTTGCGGCATGGTCGGTGCGCAGGTCGAACAAGATATTAGTATCTCTCAAATCGGCATAAGCCGCTAAAGGATGGTATATCACTGCCGAAATCCGGATACAAGCTTTATCACTTGGGGAAATCGGGAATATAAATTATCACTACTTTGCAGCCACAATGGGGGTGTGGTGGCGGGGCTGGGGTCGATCCTGGCGGATAATGGGGGCTGCACAAGAGACCGAAAATGGACGGAAAAAAGGGCGAGCAAAACCAACCCAAATCGAGCTAGCATCAGATCGGCTTATGGCGGAATCGGCCCGAGCCGACCAGGCCTACCCGGTTCTCTCGGCGAACAATCGGGCAACTTACGCGCCGCCACTGCCATTGGAACGCTAAGACGCGCCCCTGGGGCTACCCGCTAAGGACGTCGACATTTACTGTCGCAACCAGTTCAACCTTGCCGATAAATCAGTCTAGGCACATCGACGCTGCTGCCTTTTAAGGCAGCGAGGCTCTGCCAACCATCTCTGTTTCTAATTGCTAGCATTCTGGCGGAACTATCAATTTGTTCGAGGCCGCACCTTCGTTAGACCCCAGCGACTGGGCAGCTCTGCGAGCTCAAGGGCATCGCATGCTCGATGACATGCTGGACTACCTGGCTGACATTCGGCAGCGACCAGTCTGGCAACCGATCACCGACTCTGCGGCCAACGCGTTTGAACACGGTTTACCACGTGAAGGCGGTTCACTCGACCAGGCCTACGCGTGTTTCACTGAACATGTGCTGCCCTATTCTGTTGGCAATGCCCATCCAGGTTTCATGGGTTGGGTGCAAGGTGGTGGGTCAGTAGTAGGCATGTTAGCCGAGATGTTGTCGGCGGGATTAAATGCCAACCTGGGCGGTCGCGAGCAGATGCCCATCGTCGTGGAAAAGCAAGTCACCGCCTGGATGCGCGAACTGTTCGGCTTTCCGGATACGGCCACGGGGCTGTTCGTCACGGGCTCATCCATTGCCAACCTGATGGCCATCTGGATCGCCCGCTACCGGGCTTTAGGCAGCGTAGTGCGCTCCGCTGGAATCAGAGGTTCGTCACACGATCAGGACGGCCACAAATTATTGACAGCCTATACATCGGTCGACGCGCATGGCTGCATCGACCAAGCGCTGGATCTGGCCGGCTTGGGCACTGATCAACTGCGCAGAATACCAGTCGATGCCGATCATCGCTTGGACCTGCAAGCCTTGAGAGCTGCTCTGGAAGAAGATCTTCATAACGATCATCAACCGTTCTGCATCGTCGGCAGTTCCGGTACAGTGGACGTGGGCGCAATCGATGACTTGTATGGGCTAGCCGACATGGCCCAAGAGTACGAGCTCTGGTTTCATATCGACGGAGCCTGCGGAGCTCTGGGCAAACTCTCGCCAACCATTGCCCAGCAGCTATCGGGAATTGAACGAGCGGACTCGATCGCCTTGGATTTTCATAAGTGGGGACAGGTGCCTTACGATGCCGGCTTTCTACTGGTGCGCGATGGTAAGTTGCACCACGATACCTTTGCTGCTCCGGCCGCTTATCTGCGGCGTGAAACGCGCGGCATGGCGGCTGGTTCCCCCTGGCCATGCGACTTTGGCCCCGACCTGTCGCGCAGCTTTAAAGCCTTGAAGGTCTGGTTCACGTTGCAAGTCTATGGTGCGAATCGTTTGGGTCAGATGATGGACCATACTTGCCAACTGGCCCAATACCTGGCGCAGCGCGTCCAGGGCGAGCGCGAACTGGAATTGGTCGCCCCCGTAACGCTGAACATCGTGTGCTTTCGTTATCGATCGCGGCGGACTAATTCAACCGACACCAGCACACAGCACACACACAGAATTGACTCGTACCCTGATTCGAGCCCTGGCTCGAACCCTGGCTCGAATTCTGGCTCGAACTCTGAGCTTGATAACCAGCGGCACTCGGCTGCCAACCTCGAGTCAGATCGCTTGAACGCTGAGATAGTGGTGCGGGTCCAGGAATCGGGCCTGGCTGCGCCGTCCAGTACGCTGGTCAACGGGCAGGTGGCGATTCGTGCGGCCATCTTCAATCATCGGGCGACGAAAACCGAGATCGATTTGTTGATCGATACAGTACTAAGCGTTGGTCGTACGTTAAGCCTCCAAACAGGAAACCATAGCAAGTGACGATGAACCAGCATCCGGCAGATGCGTCAAACCAGGTCCTCGGTTTGGCTCGGATTATGCGACGTGCTTTTGGCGGTGATGATTTGACTTCGTTGGCCGAGCAACTGGCCAGTCGCATTACCCGCGATCCGGATGATGCCGCTGCGATACTTGACATGTCAACTATATTGCAGATTCGCGGTCATGCCAAACTGGCGGCGGAGATGCAATGGCAAGCGTTATCGATGCGCCAGCACTATACACTCAGCAGCCATCCGCAGAGTGCCTCGAAACAGAGTGCTTCAATGCGGCTGCTGGCGATCATGAGTCCTGGCGACATTATGGCCAATACGCCGGTGGAGTTTCTCGTAGAAGACAGCGACATCGCGCTGGAGTATTTGTATCTCGGTCGCGGCTTGCCGGCCCCCGAGCAATTGCCCTCTCACGATCTGGCCTTTCTGGCAGTTTGTGAATCACAAGCCAATCAAGAATTGCTGGCTCATCTGAGCGACGTCAAACCGCATTGGCCAACCCCTTGGATCAACTCGCCGTCGGCCATCGCGCGACTCACGCGCGATGGCGTGCCGACATTGCTCTGGCGCATTCCAAATGTAATGGTCAGTGATACGCAGCGGATGGCGCGCGAGGAAGTGGAGGGGTTGGTGCATTTCGCGCAGTATCCATCGGATCTGTTTCCGATCATCGCGCGACCGGTTGATTCGCATGCCGGCTTTGGTTTGCAGAAGCTCACCGATGCAGTCGACATTACCAATTACCTCCGAGACCACGACGATCGCGAGTTTTACGTAGCGCCATTCATTGATTATCGCAGCCAGGATGGCAAGTATCGCAAGTTTCGCATCGTCGTGCTGGACGGCCAACCGATGGCAGCGCACATGGCGGTGTCAGAACGCTGGATGGTGCACTACTTGAACGCAGACATGTTATCCAACGCCGAGCATCGCGCCGAAGAGGCCCACTTTATGACCACATTCGAGGATGATTTTGCCGTTCGTCACCGGCCAGCGCTGACGATGATCGACCAGCGTTTGGGCTTGGATTATTACTCCATCGACTGCGCTGAGACACGGTCCGGACAATTGATCGTCTTTGAAATAGACAATGGGGCCGTCGTGCATTCGATGGACCCGGTCGATATCTTTCCTTACAAGCTGCCACAGATGCAGAAAGTCTTTGCCGCTTTCCGCCGTCTGTTGAACAAACATCGACAACCGCGTCGCGCCGTCGCGTAATGGCGATCGTCTCTGGCACAGGTATACTCAAGCAACGATATAGACTGGCGACCATCACTAGCGACGATCACTAGCGACGTTCATAGGCGCCGAGCAGTTGTTCAGCATCGAGCAACAGACCGCGCAGGCAGCTTTGGCGCATCTGGGCCAGGCTGATCAGACGAGCGGACGGTAAGCCGTTGGCGGGGGCCGCGTTGACATTCTGTTGCTCAACGCGTTTGATGAGCTCGGTAGTTTGTTGGGGAGCGAAGTAGGCTACCAGGCTTGCATCCAGACTTCGTGCATAGGGTTGAGCCATATCTTGCTCGAGTTGTTCGAGCACTTTGGGGACACATCGATCGACAATCATTTGAGCCAGTTCTGGGAATTCCGAATCAATGCACAGCGCGATTGCTAAAGCTTGATTGTCCAGGCGCTGAGTGGTGGGCAAAACACTCGTGCTGCTTGGCTCGAGTCGTCCGCTTAGATAATCGTGTGCCAAAAGCCAACATGCCTGCTTGCCCAGTTGGGGTGAGTGGCGTTTCGCAGCTAGGACCCATGGGATGACCAGCGATGATCGCGAGGACACACTGCTAAGCCGTGAGTACTGCGAATCCATACTGTGCAATTCGTGGGCGACGGCCTGTTGAAACAGTTCTTGTCCATCGGGATGTTTGGCCGTCAATGCTCCGGCCACCAGCCATCGAATGGTCGAGCTATCGTTTTGTTGGTTCTTGATCGCTTTCCATGCCGGTTGAGGTATCAATTCGCCTAGCTCCATCCAGAACACATCGTTAACCGAGTAGCGCGGCAATGGAACCGACGAGAAGTACTGCGGAAATAGACGAATCAACAAAGCATTTTGCGCCGACCAGGCCGAGCGTTCCATTAGCTCAATGTCGTTTTCTGGTTGTTGCGATTCTTCTACGACTCGATTTTTAAATC
>JADLDX010000204.1 GCA_020846515.1 Pirellulaceae bacterium | reverse complement strand
CGGCGACTGAGTTAGTCATGCCTGCCATGTTGGTCGGCAACGATGTGATGGACATGCAAGATGCGCGAGTGGCGCGCTACAACGCGGCTTTGTTGATTGACCCTCAAGGACAAGTTGTCAATCGCTACGAAAAGATGCACTTGGTCATGTTTGGTGAATACATCCCACTCGGGGCCATGCTGTCGTTCCTGGGAGACGCCTTTGGCTTTTCGTCGATGAATCGTGGTGAATCAGCGAAGGCCTTTGAGGTGGCTGGCGTGGTGCTGGCGCCGAGTATTTGCTTTGAGAGCATGGTTCCGCATTTGCTGTCCCGGCAAATACGCACGCTAAAAGCGGCCGGTCAAAACCCAGACGTGCTGATCACCATTACCAACGACAGTTGGTTTCGAGGCTCTTCGTTACTGGACCATCATTTGGCCAGTGAAGTCATGTCGGCAGTTGAAATGCGTCGCCCATTTTTGGTCGCAGCCAACACCGGCCTGTCCGCTTGGATCGCCGGTTCCGGCCGCATTGTCCAGCAGACCGGACGACTGGAACCGGCTTACATCATCGCCCAGCCTCGACTGGACAGCCGCTGGGGCATGACACAACTCTGGAGCGATGCCCCTGCCTGGTGCATGGCGCTGATTTGTTTGATATCGACGTTCACAGCCATCGTCGCGTGGCGGTACCCCAAGCCTTAAGTAACCGCATAGACAGCGGCGCGCGTAAGTTGAATACGGGGTTAGGCTCGGACCGATTGGGCTTTGATCAAACGTGGGCGAGGCGGCACCCACGCGATTACACGAGGTTACATAAGGGCCAGCGGCGGTGTAATCCTTGAGAGTAGGTGGACCATGTCAAATGAGAAATGTATCACAGGTTCATCCTCTGCTTCCAATTCTACTTCGCACTCGCACTCTAGCACTGCATCTAACTCTGCATCTAATTTCTCCGCAGCCGGGTCCCCTTACCTTGCTCAAATGCTGGCTGAAATCAGCGATCCGCACGACTGTGGGCTGGTTCAGTTGCACGAGTGCCTGCTGCAGCTTGCCAACATCCAGCCATTTAGCGATCTGAGAGCAGCTGTCCAAGCTGCGCGCTTGGCCGGATTGACTTTGCGACGGTGTCTGCCTCACCTTCCCCAAGATCTTCAAGAGACTTGGCTCGGCGCGCGGTGGATCCTGCTGCACCACCAACATTATGCGCAGGCTGACACATGGGCCAGCATCGTTAGCTCCCGCATACGCAAGAGCGATAGATCGTGGGCGTGTTGGCCTCAGTGGCTCGCGTCAGCCTTGCAAAGCATTGGGCGCCATCGACAAACCTGTTTGCTGCTGCCGGAGACCACGACAGCGCCTTGGCTGAGTGCTGTGCTGCCATGGTTGCCGTCGCCGCACCTGCGGGTAGATGTAAAAGTATCGGAGCGCCGAGCCGGACCAGCTATGAATCAGGTGGGCACGTGGTTGGCCGATCAACTGCAGCGGGTGATGGCCCAACCCCTTGCGCTGCGAGATGTGGCAAGCTTGTCGCCGGCATTCGCACCGGCCGAAGACCAGTTCGAAGAACTGCCGCTGCAAGACCGCCTGGCCGTGTGCTGGGCGCATCGCGTGATAGCCATCTCGATAAGAGCCAACGGAAATTTGGAAAACTTGATCCTGCAGCGCATGCGAGATTCGACCTTTGCCGCTGGGACCGTGATGGTAGCCATGTCCGCTCATCAAGCCAAAAGGAATATCCATTGGCTAGACCAAGGCGCGGTCGGTTGGTATGTCGATTCGAACAGTCAAGTCCTTGGACTGGAGCGTGAGTTCGCTTGCCAAAGGCGAGGCAATACTCCACTAGTCCAACTGACAGCGCCCTATCGGATGTGGCCCTCAAACCCGAAGCAACTCGTGCATTGCGTGCGTGGCAACTCGGGCACTGCAGCACGACAGGCCACTCATGAAACATTGCTTGATCAGTTTTGGCACGCGGAGATCTTCCAAGATACACCGCTGCATACTTTGCTCAAAATTATTCGCACGCGGCGACTGCGCAGCAGCGCGCGTTTCTTCCGCGCAGGCGTGCCAGCGGTCAGTTTTTCTGAGTTGCCAGTTCAAACCTTAATGGCCCGCCGGACATTCCAATCTCATCTTGGTCGTTGGGACTGGGAACCTTATGGCCTGTTGATTCGCCTCGAAGCGCTGTCACAACTCGGTGCCCGGCCAGTCCTATACGGGGATGACAAATTGTACGAGCGTCTGGAGGCAGATCGACGTGCCTTTTATCAGCCGGCCAATCGAAGAACAGCCAAGACAGATCGGGCACATTGGATCCATGAATGCGAATGGCGCTGGTTGGGCGATCTGAGTTTAGATGAACTACCTGCCGGCCAAGTGCTGCTGTTTGTACCGTCAGCCAGTGAAGCGATAGCCGTAGCACAGTACAGTCCTTGGCCAGTCACTTGGCTGAACGATGTTCAAAATCAGCCGCTGCCAAACGGGTCAGTTCATCAGCGACGTAAGGCAATTCAAACAAGCAGAAACTGAACTCGCGCGAGAGAGCTAGCTTCAATTGCCGTTGTTGTGCGGCCAACTCCTGCAAGCGTAGCTGGCTTTGCTGAAAGGCCGCAGCATTTAGCTCGGCCAGGCGTTCATTTACGCGAGTGATCTGACGATGCCACTCCCACTTTTCACCGCGTGGTGGGATCGATTGCAGCAGTTCCTGCTTCGTGCGCAGCAACTGCGCCATCTCGTCGTCAGGTCGGTCGAGTTGTGTTTCAGGATGGTAACGCAGTCGCCAGGCGCCGGCCTGCTCGCGTTGCGCGGCCCGCTCGTTTTCAGCCAACGATCCCAGAGCGCGATTGTCCAGCGGCAGATGGAGGGTAGCGGTGGCTACGATCATCTCAGGCGGCGGCATATGGAAGTAGTCACCAATAATCGCATCGGTCAACTGGTCATATTTGCCGCCACCAATACCATGCATAAACAGATCGCTAATGATCATCCGGACAAACATGGTCGTGATCAGTGCACGCGGACGAATCAATACACCATCGATGGCCAACTGCTGCCAATCGGCCACGGCATCATCGCTATCCAACGGCCCTTCGATCGTCGCTTGCCAGCCGGCTTGATCGCTGAGCAGCAACTGATCGCCATCGAGTTTGGCAAACATGTGTCGGCGGGTAGGCGCCGCTTCCCGATAGATCCACCATGGGGCTTCCAACCAGCCGTTGCGTGCCACCAGCGCTGGCACTGGATGCGTCTGGCTGCGGATACCGTTAGCCTGACGATAGGCGGTGCGTTGGGCGTTGTAGATCTGCTGAAAACGCGCTAGATCGCTGAGTATGGCCAATGAAAATCGGGCGAAGCTGGTCTGATGACATAATTGCCCCAGCGGCAACTCGAGAGTCTGCAGTCCCAGTTCGCCTTCCAAACAATGGCGGGCCTGCGCTAGGGCCAATCCAAGACGTCCGGTCCGACGGGCTGCGGGCAAGGCATGTTGCCACAATCGATCAACCAGCGGCGTCCGAACATCCGCCGCCAACGCAGCCCGCACGCGCTGCGGAAATGATTCGAAACATGCCAGGTCCAGAACCGAACGACACTCCCAAGCTACCGGCGGCGCAGGGGCGTCAAACGGGACACTTTCGGTGCGAAACAACGGCTGAACCAGGCTATCGCGTCCCGCATCGTGGATATTTGCGGCTTCATCGCTGCCGGCTGCTTCACGACTCAACACACGAATGGCCGGTGCGCGACACAAATCGTTGTCGATCACCAGATTCAATGGTATCGCTGCGGCCTGCTGACTCGCCTGGCTAAGCAAAAAATTCTTGAACCAGACACCTGGGTGAAATAGTTCGGGTTGATGTCCAGCTACCACCCAAGGCGTATCGTTGGACCGCGCGACGTAGTCACTCTTGTCGAACCATAAATCGCGGTAGCTTTCCGTATACTTGATCGCGGCCGCGATGGCTTCGCGTCGGGCTACCGAGCGCAATCGCTCCAGCGGCCAGCCCGTCAACGAGACTCCGCGAAGCGCAGCCGAATGCATCGCCGACTGTTGGCTCAATTTCGAGTCAGGCTGGCTATGGAAGCCGACGCGTCGCCGCAACGCGTCTGCCAGAGATGGCTCGATGAGCGAGTGTCGGTCTAGACTGGGGGCGCGATATTTCGGCAACTCTTTAAAAGTGCTGGCAGACTTCGGTCGCTGTGCCATCAGGGACATTCTTGACAAACTCGATCGCGTTGTGGCAGTTGAAAACCGCGAGCCTGCATAGCTGCAATGCTGCGTTCCAAGCACTCGTTATAGTACCTCAAACGCGTATCGGCTTCATCCAACGCCCCCCCAAACGAACGGTTCAAATCCAAATATATCAGTGGCACTGGCACTTCAATGATCCGCATGCCCAGCATCGAAGCTTGAACCCATAACTCCAGCGGCATGGCGTAACCAAAATCCGTAATGTTCAGCGACTTGAGGGCCGACACGCGATAGGCCTTAAAACCACAAAAGGCATCGGTCAAACAGAGACTCAAGCGATTGTTGATCTGTCGGGTAATCTGTCGATTAATAAACAAGCGCTGCGCAGGCGGCTCACTGTCACCCGGATACTTCTTCAAATAGCGACTACCGGAGACGATGTCGGCATTTTGGCAGGCGGCCACGAAACGCGGGATCCGTTTGGGTTGATGCTGCCCGTCGCAATCCAGCGTGACCAGGAACTCAAACTCATGTTCGATGGCATACTGAAAAGCGGTCACCAAGGCGGCACCATAACCACGATTCTTTTCGTGATGCACCACTCGAAGTTTGGGCAATTCCTCTAGACGCTCCGCCGTGCCGTCAGTTGAACCGTCGTTAACGGCTAGCACGTTATCGGCGTCTTCGAAAACTTGCGCCAGAACATCGGTAACCGTGTTCGCTTCATTGTAGACCGGCAGTGCGGCCAACCAATTACTCGCCATATTGCCTGTGCTTGCCATGATAGCTTTCCCAATCTGGAATCACTTTGATTCCTGAGTGTCCTCGCCTGATGCGCTGCCCACGCTCAATTCGGCGTCGATCTTGGTCAGGGCTAATAACCGTGGGCTAGCGCCCTGCGGCTAATCAGCCGCAGCGATCGCGTCCGGTGTCGCCCGACTAAAGACCGACGCCCTCAATTCTTATCGCTGGATCCGAAGAAGCGTTGGTTTGTTGACCAGCACCTCACCGAATCCATATCCCTCGTAACTCAAGTATTGTGGCACTCAAGTTCTCTGACTCAGAATCCCGAGCAACTTCTGCACCGGTCCCCATCGACGTACACGTGCATTCTAGGTGAGTGACAAGACCCGTCAACGAATAACTACCGCCAGAATAGGCAAGAATGCCAGGGCCAGAGCGACAAATCGACTTTTCAGAAAAATTTTGCGTAGCTATGCAACTTACCCCGAGCGGCCTATTTGCCCGTAGGGTTGCACAATCCAAGCGTTGGCTTCAATGGCGGTCTAACCCAGTGGCGGGGACGATACCGCCATCGGGCGTGCGCACAAACCAGGCCGAAAACCACTCGCCATAAAGGCGTGTTAATTACCTTTAAAACATTGTTTCCGCGAAAGCATTGCTCGCTAGTTGCGAACCGCCTGCACATTGGTTATTCTTTGGGCAGAGTTGGCGGACATGTTCCCAATTGAAATTACAAACCTGTACTGACGAAGGTAGTAACCAAGCATTGGTACTGGAAGTTTTCCTAACGTTCTGACCCACCGACGTGCGAAGCCGGTAATGCCAACTGAAAAACTCTATCTCTTCGCCCAGTGTGGCACCCCCGTCACACGCTATCGGCTTCGCACGTCCTCGTTTCGCTTGTCCAACTTCCATTTTGCCTTTGACCCTTCGCCTCATCGGATTGACCCACAAACCAAATGATCCGAAGATCATTCGCAGCGCTTCGAGATTAATTAATCCGAAGCCCAGTATAGAATTATTTAGTGAACCATTTTGTCGAAGTCTGTTTGTCCCAAGGTGCAACCAACATGACAGAGCAAGTCAAGTCTGACGCGACCCAGCCACAATCTGCGGATTCATCCGCTGCCTCGGTTAGTGAAACGGCCACTCGCCGGAATTTTATTAAGGGATCGTCCCTGCTGCTGGCCGGCGGCGCGATGGCGGGCACATTGCCGGTAGCCCGCGCTGCCCATGCCTACGGTTCCGATGTCATCAAGATTGGCTTGATTGGCTCGGGCGGTCGTGGTTCGGGAGCCGCTGAGCAAGCCATGAACACCACCGGTGGTGACGTGCGCTTGACCGCCATGGGCGATGTGTTTCCAGACCGCATGCAACAAAGCTATCGCGCTTTGCAGGGTCGTCACAAGGACAAGATCGATGTGACTGAAGATACTCAGTTCGTCGGCTTGGACGCTTACAAACGCGTGCTTGATACCAATTGCGATTTGGTCATCCTGGCTACCCCGCCTGGCTTCCGTCCGCTGCACTTCGAAGCAGCCGTGGAAGCGGGCAAGCAAATCTTTGCGGAAAAGCCGGTAGCTACCGACGCGCCAGGCGTGCGTCGATTCTTGGCCGCCAACGAAAAGGCGAAAGAAAAAGGCTTGGCCGTCGCCATTGGTCTGCAACGTCATCACGAAGTTGCCTACAAGGAAACGATGGACCAGCTCAAGAATGGAGCGATCGGTGATATCGTCTTCTGCCGTTGCTACTGGAACCAAGGGGAACTGTGGGTTCGCAATCGCAAGGAAGGCCAATCGGAACTCGAGTACCAGATGCGCAACTGGTACTACTTCAATTGGCTGTGTGGTGATCACATCGTCGAACAGCACATCCACAACATCGACGTGATCAACTGGTTGATGGGAGGCCCACCGGCCAAGGCCGAAGGTATGGGCGGTCGCCAGGTTCGTACTGGTAAAGATTATGGCCAGATCTATGATCACCACGCTGTGGAATTCACCTATCCCAACGGCGTCAAGATGCTCAGCATGTGTCGGCACATTCCTGGCTGCTGGAACAGCGTCAGCGAGTTTGCCCACGGCACCAAGGGCTGGTGCGATATCAGCGGAGCCAAGATCTACGACAGCAACAACAAGCTGGTCTGGAAGAGTGAAGGCAATCGCAATGGCCATCAAGAAGAACACCACGACCTGTTCCGCGAACTGCGCGCCGGCAACAAGCCCTCCGAAGGCAAGTATGGTGCCGAGAGCACGATGACCGCCATCATGGGCCGCATGGCCACCTACAGCGGTCGCGAACTGACTTGGGACCAGGTGCTCAACAGCGAATTGAAACTGGCCGACTTCGACAGTATTAAGTCGCTAGAAGACGAAGCACCCGTCAAGCCCGATGAAAATGGCAACTACGAAGTTGCCAAGCCAGGCAGCGACATTAAGAAGGTCCTGTAATCGTCAGAAATCAAAGCGGAGCAGCGCAAGCTGCTCGGTACTTCACGTACACCCCAACCCCTGCAGATAGCCGAATCGCGAGATTCGGCTATCTGTGTTTTAGCCTATGGCAGTTTCTCGACCGCCGCTTGAGCCTCACCGACCGGATCTGGACTTCCCTGCGCCGCCAAAAAGCGGGCATACAGCGTTTGAACTACCGGTCGCAAGTAGACTTTAGGATTGATGTGCTCGCGGTACTTGATCAAGTGTGCTTGAGCCTCTTGCGGTGTCATCTGGCGATAACGAACCAGCCACCATAGCACAATGGTGGCGCTGCGTGCCCGACCAGCTTTGCAGTGCACATACACTACTCCGCCTTGGCTCACATGTTTTTCTATGAACGCCGCGCCAGCTTCCACGTGCTCCTCTGCAGGGTGATTGAAGTCGACTGTCGGCAAGTGCAGCTGCTCGATCCCTAAGCGTTCGTACTCACGAATAGGACCGTGGTACTCTTCGCACATATTCACGACGCCCGTGACACCGGCTTCGCGCAGTCGTTTGGCATCGCGGCGAAAGGGACGCGCTCCCAAGATGACCTGCTTGTCAACATGGTCCCACCAACGCCGCACCTTCAGCACTCGGCCGAGGAAATAGTTGTAGCCCAACGTAGGCCAATACAGCATCTGAGCTTGCCAGCGTTTCATCGCTTAACTTCCACAGCCAACTTGGCAAAACGAGCGCGAATCTGGTCGATGTGGCCCACGGTTACATAAACATCATATTGCCAGCGAAAGTCCGCTTTAATGGCAAACTGGCCCAACGGTGCAAAGTAGGAACAAGCATCGCGTGCGCGCTCGTCTCGGCCATAACGATAGCAGGTCAAGCTATCGGACACGGGCACGTAGACACCCAAGCCATGGTCCTGGTCGTCAACATACGCAGCCCAGTGCTCGGTCATCTTCCGGCTTTCGTTGGGCCAACCGGGCACTGAGCGACTGAGCATGTCACCCGTCCAGGGCGCTGCACCTGAATATAGCACGAGCGTTTTCAAGTTTGGATTCACAAATACCGCCGGCAACTCTTGATGCTGCTCCGTGTGATCCTGTCCACCCTGCTG
>JADLDX010000203.1 GCA_020846515.1 Pirellulaceae bacterium | reverse complement strand
CCGCGCGACCAGCCAATTGGAAATTGGTGGCGTAGTGCTTCTGAATACCCGGATTGGTATTGGCCGGACGCACTACGAACGATGCAATTTGATCGGGTCCATAGCGACAGCCGGCCATACCGCCAAGCGCCAGTGAGGCACTCATCAGTTTCAGCCAACGACGCCGCGAGACGCCTTCGGGGAATTCGGAAGCCGCTTGCGGAAACTCGCGTTGCATGAACTGCTCAAATTCAGCAGTCCCCTCGAGTTCCGAGAGACTTCGCCAATAATCTTGCTTGCCGACTTTCGTCGAAGATTCCGCTACGCTCATCGGTGACAAACCGCACAGTTAGTTTTGGGATGAATATTGTTTTCTTCCGCCAGCTTCTTACCAAGCTCTTCCGGATTCTCAGTTTTCCAATCCAGTTGCGTCACGAACTCCACGGGCCGCAGGTTCGGCTCGGGATTGTTGTGACAGTCAACGCACCAAGCCATCGACAATTCTTTGGCTTGGCCAACGACTTCCATGGTGTCAATTCGGCCGTGGCAAACTACGCAGCTTACGCCGCGGTTAACGTGGGCCGAGTGATTGAAAAACACAAAGTCAGGCAGGCGATGGATGCGTTTCCATGGAATCGACTTGCCAGTTTCCCAGCTTTGTCGAACCGCCTTTAGTTTGGGACTTTCCGGATGTACCGCTGACAGTTTCGGTGTCTTGGTCTCGGCGTCCAAAGGACTATGGCAGTTAATGCAAGTCGAGGTGGCCGGAATCGTGGCGTGTGCCCCCTTGTCGACTCCGGTGTGACAATACCGGCAATCCATTTTCAGTTTGCCAGCATGAATCGCATGACTAAAAGGCACCGGCTGTTCCGGCGCATAGCCCGGATTGAGGGTCGTATCGTCGGTCGCTCCCAGGAAAAGCGTACCGCCATAGCCTGCACCACCCAGCACCAAAAGGCCAAGGACCGGCAGGAATTTATTGACCCAGCGAGGAAAGAGAAATCGGTTCATTTATTTCGCATTGCTCTCGTTGCTAGTTTCCACCAACCAGCTTCAAAGGAACTGCATAATTCATCGAAGTCGATGCCGTGGGCTGACTGAGGATGTGTCGGGAGGAGTTTGCCCTCGGCGTCAGCGTCCCAGTCCCAGCCCGCTCACCAGTAACCGGGTGCAACCGCCAAGACTGTCCGCCAGAAGTTGCCCAGTATCGTACCCGCAAGCCCTTCAGTTCAATACCATCTAGCACTACGCGACAAATGGTCGCACGCTCACCCGCTCCATCCAACCCAAGACTGCTCGAAAGCCAACGTTCGCTCGCTCCATTTTTCGCCGACCCATTTATCACCAACCCAGTTCGGAAGTTTGACGTCCCGAAATAGTTGAGGTACTAGGGGGAGTTTGCGGGCTGCGCTTGGCATGCTCCGAGCGAATTGCGTTTGACTCGCCATCGTCCAGGGAACAATCAACCGCTCATCCGATGACCACGTGTCGGAGTAGTCCAGCGTCGCTTGGCCAAGTGTCCTACTTTCACGTCGGCTTGCCAAGGGGAGCGCCTACGGCCTGATGCCAGATTCGGTTACAATCCTCACCAGCATTGCAGCCTCGTTTAACCGCAATACAGCTCAAGCTTTGAACGGCGCCTAGCGGAATCGGAGCAAGCCGTCCCGTTATGCCCGAGTTTTCGTGGTGAAGAACCGCGGTAACTTGCACCGCTCCACCCAAAATTTGAATGGTATTGCGTTTTAAATTTCAATGGTATCGCGTTACCGGTTGGACCGCGCAAGAGCGCTTGAGCTTGCCATCCATAGTTCGTCCCATAGGACCCATCAGCCTAACCTCTCGAAGTATTCGCACATGAGCCAAGATCGTCAAAGTTTGGTCGAAGATACTTATGCCGAAGCGTTTCGCAGTATTTACGCTGAGATACTAGTGACGGCCCGCGATCGCACGTGGCTTGATCATTGCTGTCATGCGGTTACTGGGCATGCGACCAGCACGATCATGTGCGATTCGGAGGTAGGGGTTGTCAAGTTTCTGGATGGCAAGTCGGCGGGCGAAGAAACGCCAGACGGCCGCGTAGGAGCTGTGATTCAGGTGCATGTGCCGCGCTTTCGCAAAGACCGAGTCGAACATCTCGAGCGAGTTTTGCTGGCGCGCATTAGCCAAAATGTGCTGACATGCCCAACTGCTCGTTGTTTCAACCGATTGGATACGGACCCTTATTTCAAGCTGGGTCGCAAAGTTGCGTTTTTTGGTGATGGTCATCAATTTCGCGATCAGCGGTACGGAACGTTGGGTTGGGTCGTCCCGACCATGGGCGGCGAGTTTTATTTGACGCGTCGCTTCGGATTTCGCGATGGAGTTATGGGGGGCAATTTGTGGTTCATGGCGACTAGCGAAGATGCGTCGATCGATGCGGCTGAGCGGGCGGCCGCTGCGGCCAACGCCTGTGATGATTGCGTGCTGACATTCCCAGGTGGCGTCGCCTCCAGTGCCTCAAAGGCTGGCAGTCGCTATAGCTTCCTGATTGCGAGTACCTATGCCGAATATTGTCCAACGCTCAAAGAAAAGCTTGGCCAGGCGTCACGTGTCCCCGAGGGTGTCAAGTCGATCATGGAGATTGTGATTAACGGAAGCTCGCTGGACGCCGTGGCCCAAGCGACTTACGCAGCCATCGATGCTGCGTTGCCAACGCCCGGCTTGGTCCGCATTACCGCCGGCAACTACGGCGGTCGACTCGGCAAGAGCTTTATCTACCTCTATCCAGAACGCCAACCCAAACCCTAACCCCTATGGCAATCACCTCTTCGTGTACCGGTTGCGGCAAGACCTTGGCAGTGGCCGACGAATTCGCCGGTCGTCAGGCGCGCTGTCCCGCATGTGGCCAAATCTACACTGTGCCCGAATCGACTGCATCGCTCGGCGCCAGTCCTGGCTACTCCAATGCGCATGCCCCGCTGGACTTAGGTAATCCGCTGGGTAGTTCACTAGGTAGTCCATTGGGAGGGACCTCAGGCCAGGCTACTTCTTCGGCTGCACAGTCAGCCAATCCGGTCAGCTATTGGATGCGCGCGCCCAATGGCGTCGAATATGGTCCGGCGGACAGCGATACTCTGGCTCGTTGGTTTCGTGAAGGTCGCGTTGGTCCCGACTATCAGATCAAGCTTGGCGAGTTGGGCCCCTGGCAACCCGCCGTCGTGTATCAACCTGCTCAGGGTCCAGGCGGCATGCCCAACGCCGTGAATCTTGGTTCGGCAGCCAACCCATATGCATCGACAGCCGCTTTGGCCGCCAGCGCTGCTGGCCCAAGAGGATATCCCAAAGCCGATCAGAGTGGTTTGGTATTGGCCATGGGCATCCTGAGTTGGATCGGCTGCCCAATCTTCGGCATCATTGCCTGGGTAGTAGGGGCTCAAGCGTTGGCCGACATCCACTCAGGCTCAGCCGATCCAGCCACGCGCGGCCTGGTGCAAGTCGGCTACTACATGGGCATGATCAATGTCATCCTCTGGGTGGCTTGCGGTGGCCTCATGTTCCTCTTCGCCGCCCTGGCCGCAGTAGCGTAGCCACCCATCACCAGACGGTGGACCGTAGCCACTCGCCGCCAGGCGGTGGACCTCGTAACCACCCATCACAGGGCGGTGGACTCGGCTGATTTCGAAATCCACCGCTTGGCAGCGGTGGCTACCCATGTGCAACCCCATTCAAAACAACGTGTAAATAAACGGCGCCGCTCCAGTGGAGCTCAGCACAGCCAGTAGTCCAATCAACCCCAATGAGACGACGATCGGAATCAGCCACCATTTTTTATATTCAACAATAAATTCCATGATTTCACCCAGCAGCGACAGTTCGGGCTGTTCGCCTTCGCGTTCAAACTCGTTAGGTTCTTTGGTGGGCTCTGTCATTTTATGTGCTT
>JADLDX010000202.1 GCA_020846515.1 Pirellulaceae bacterium | reverse complement strand
CAAAGCACTACTCCAGTTGCAGTTGCTCTGCTCATTGCTGGTAGAGAGCGCGTTGCTCATCTGATACTTCGGGATAGTTTAAGTCGAGCTGTTCCAGTTTGGCGGCGATGATATCCGCGATCGCTGCCCGCGCGTACCACTTATTGTCCGCCGGAATGACGTACCAAGGTGCCCACGTGGTACTGGTTTCCGCAAGAGCCGATTCAAAGGCCTGTTTGTACTCTGGCCATAGCTTGCGTTCTTCTAAGTCGCGAGGATTGAACTTCCAGTGCTTTTCTGGCTGTTGCATACGCTCGAGCAGACGCTGCTTCTGTTCCTCGGGCGACACGTGCAAAAAGAACTTGATAACCAGCGTACCGTTACTGGCCAACGAGCGTTCGAAGGCATTGATCTCGCGGTAACGCTGCTTCCATAACTTATCGAGCGCTTTGGCTTGACCTTTTTTTCGCTTGGATTCACTCGACTTGGTTTCACTGTGTTTAGACTCACCGGGCTTAGATTCACTGGGCTTCTGGTCGCTTCTCTTTGATTCACTTAGTTGCGGCAGGCGTTGGGGTTCCAGAAATTTTGGATGCACGCGTACGACCAAGACTTCTTCGTAATAAGATCGATTGAAGAGACTGATCATGCCGCGTTCGGGCAAGTAGGCCATCGGTCGCCACAGGAAATGATGTTTCAACTCGAGTTCGTTGGGGGCTTTGAAAGCGTAGGCGCGGCATCCCAGCGGATTGACACCTCGCATCACATGCCCAATGGCACCGTCTTTTCCAGATGCGTCCATGCCTTGCAAGATCACCAACAGTCCAAAACGATTGCTCGCATATAAGCGTTCCTGGGCTGCTTGCAGAGCCGCCACATCGGCTGCGAGCGCCTCATCAGCCACATCTTTGGCCAATAACTCCTTGCCAGCCTTGGTCGACCACTTGGCTAGATTGATCGAGCTCTCTGGCTTGACTTCAAAATCGCGTAAATCGAAGCGGTGCTTTTTGCCCACGGCGGTAGATCCAATCGGAAAAAGGGGTCAGACCCTTATAACCTCAAAAACAGGTGACGTTGCTCTAGATATCTTACAAACAAATAGGTGGTGGCGAAGTAGCCCGTCAGTCCGCACAGCAGCGGCAGCAGCGGGGCAACCTTAGGCACAATGGCCCAAAACGCGACCGCTACCAAGTGATGAATCACATAAGCGGCCAACGGATTTTGGCCAAAGGTTCGGAACAAACCCAGTGTGCGACCACCCTGGTCACACAGCACGACAAACAGCGCGTAGATCAGCATAGCCAATCCACTGCCGAAGTACACAAAAGCTTGGGTCACCATGCGTTTGTCCATCATCCAATAATTGATGGCCCGCTCGGTGGTCGGCGGTGGCGGTACAAATGGCGGCTCGGCCAGCAGCGTATGCCACGGCCTCTGGGCGATACCTGAAAAATCAGGGACAACCGGCAAATAAGCGTGCCCATCGGCCGCAGCGATCGATTCAGTATGAAACTCCCGATCATACAGGCGCGTCAAGCAAGACAGGCCATAGCCCAAGAGCATCAAGCTTGCCCCCATGACGATCAATCTCCAGGTTGCGCGTCGCCCTGACTCGGCTTGGATAAGGTCCAGGGCCAGGCTTCCGATTAACATGATTTGTGACCATGAGATAAGACCAAACAAGCCGCCGTCCCAGGCTCGTTTGCCGCCAGCTCCGAAATAGTTATCCATCCAATTGGCGCGTCCATAGACGAACGCTTCGTTGAAGGACCACGAAATGAAGACATGCGTCAGCCCCAGCAGCAACACGGCCCACACTCGTACTGCTGCCCGACTGCCGATGATGGGCAGTATTAGAATTTGGACCGCGCCGATGATGGCCAGCACTTCCCAAGCATTGGCTTTCAGCAATTGAGCGAAAAAATTCAACGCGACCGGCACCGACATCGCCTGCCAGGTTTCGAACCGAGGATTGAAGGCTGTCAGCATCAGCGACAACCAAATCAGCGCCAAGCTACGACGCAGGAAAGACCAATTAGTCAATTCTAATCCATCTCGCTCCCGTCGCTTCAAGTACGACATGCGGTAGGAGAAACCGCACGCGAACAAAAAACTGGGCATGATCGAGTCGGCATAACTGAAGTGCGTGTTGTTGTGCTTGAAGAGTTGGTGGGTGACCATGTAGACGCTGACGAAGTTGACCACAAACATGGCCGCCACACTGTAGCCACGAAACTGATCCAAGGATTCAATGCGCTGGATCGGCTTGGATTCAGTCTTGGCTACCGTTGGTACTGCATTCATCGATTGTTCATTCCCAGGCGCGCTGAACAAACTCACGCACAAACTCACGCACAACACTCACACACACTGGCATCACACTCGCAAAAAGATGCCCTGTTTCTCGAGCGATCGCAGGCAGACCCAATTGATGGCGAAGAACAGGGCTAAGCCTGTGTAGGCGTACCAGAACGGGGAGTCCTTCGGGAAAAACGGTTGCACCGCGCTGCTGACCATCGAGTGCAGGATGTAAGCCACCAGCGCATTGGTACCGAAGGTTCGAAAGACACCTAGTTGCCAGCCAAGTCCATCACACAAGCCATAGAACAGCACAAACACAGCCAAAGAAAAACCAGCCGAGAAGGTCAAGTAAGACAGAGTGCCAGCGCGCTGGCTCATCATCCAATAATTCCACTTGCGCGCGGTTTGATCGGGTGGTTTGACAAAGGGTGGCTCGGCCAGCCACGCCGACCATTGGCCCTCGGCGTGCCGGTCGGCAATTTGCTCGGCGGTCGGCCAGACAGGTGCTGCTGCCAACTTCGTTTTCGCCAGCAACTCACCGGACTGAGCAGGCACATCGTAAAAGCGCGTGCCGCATGACAGACCATATCCCAACACCATCAAGCCCAAAGATACAAACATAGATTTGACGACGACGCGTGCCCGGCCATGGTCGCGCGCCTGGTCGACGAACCAGTCGCAAGCCAGAGTGCCGACAATGGCTGGCACAGCCCAGGTCAAAAAGCCTAATGGTCCGCCATCGATTGCGTTAGGATCGGTGTTACACCACACAAAGTTAAATTGATAGGACAAAAGCACATGCAGCAGGGCCGAACCCGCCATCCAGAGCACGCGCCATGAGGCTTTGCTGCCAATGACCGGCAAGATCCACAGCGAGGTCACCCCGATATGCATCAACGTTTGAAACCAAGAGCGCTTCAGCGGCTCAGCCAATGCATGCCACCACCCCAGCTCAACCAACTTGGACCAGTTCTCGGCCCGAGGACCGATGCCAGAACCATGAACCACCAACGCCACCAGGATCAATCCCAGCATACGTCGAATGATTCGAGAATATAGGGCGGCGTCGTGTCCCTGCGTTTGTAGCCGTCGCCCAATCGTCAGTCGCAGCGCAAAACCAACCGCAAATAAAAACTGCGGCATGATCGTGTCGGCGTAACTGCAGTAGTCATGCGTGTGCTTCCAGACTTGTGGGCAAACCTTGTAGCCACCGAAGTAGTTCACCAGCAACATACCCAGCACGGTGTAGCCTCGGAACTGATCCAACGACACCAGCCGCCCAGTGCTGGAGGAGACATTCGTAGAGGCACTGGAAGAGACACTGGAAGAGACATTGGGCAGGGACATACTCGGCTCATCACATCGCGATCAGAAGGAGCGGAATAAATGGCTGGGCGACGATTCATTAGGACGCAGCCCAACTACCAGAGCGGCATCGTAACACCAACCCGAGGTTTTGGGAGATCCCTTGGCTGATGTCCGAATTGGGCGCGTCCACGTCCCTAGCCCGTTTTTTTGCTTACGCGTTTAACCCGCCCGGTCGGCATAGGTTAGTATTATGGGGCGTTTTTCTACGACGGAGGGTTCAAGTCCCAAAAAACTCAACTGTAGGAGGATTGCAACCACATTATCGCCCGGTTTCGGAGACCACCTAGTATCCCTTCCGCCGTGAATGCTTTTCCCAAGGCCGCTTCTAATCATTGCTACATAAGGTTACTTTTCCTAAGCACTTCGACTATGAATAAATCGCCCGTAT
>JADLDX010000201.1 GCA_020846515.1 Pirellulaceae bacterium | reverse complement strand
CCGTCAGCGTTTGGACCGACTTGGACTGGGTACGCTCCATCTCCAGGGACAGTTCGTGCAGTGTTGGTGGCGCAGCGGTTTGTGGCCAGCGGGCCAGCAGGCTTTCGATCAAACGTTGTTCTAGCTTTTCCAGTTCGCCTGACATCCATTGCGGCTGGGCAGCAGTACGTTCGTCTAGTGCGGCGACCAAGGTTTCCAGTCGCGCGGCCAGTTGGCTTTCGGACGCTTGATGCGCCGTGACAACTTCTTCCAGCGACTTCAGATGCGATTGACGTTCATCCAGCTCATTGAGCCGCTCAACCAAATGAGCCTGCTCTTGGTCAACCGCTTGCTCGCGATGACAAAGGTCTTCGACGATCAAATCGAGCGTTTCGCGAAGTTGCTCGAGCTGACGATTGCTCATTGTCCGACTCATCGATGGCGAATCTGCTGGATGAGACTCGCTGCTGCGTTCCGGGGAACTCTCCTCAGAACTTAGGCTTTGCTTGGATGGTTTTGCCATGGAAACGATGCGTTTGGACGATAGGGACTTTCCAAACCGGGCTGCATTGCAACCATAGGCTGTAGCTCGTCAGCAGAGGCTCAAATAGCCGCAAGTGGTTCCATGCCATCGAACATTTTGGTCGCCCCTAGCAACTGTGACGATTGTGCCACAGGGCGCAGCCCCAAGGCCCTTTCCCGGGAGGTCGACGCTCCTGCGGAGACACGTTTCCAAACCGTCCGACTATCCACGCCAATGGCGCTCGCCCAGCGCAGGCCGAAGGTGCCATGGCCATGGTCCATTGGCATGGCCAATCCATGGCGATTTGCGGCTTGCCTCCGCTGGCGCGTCGGCCTCCCAGGCTGATAACGACTTATGGAAGACCAGTCTTAATTGCTGACGCGTTCCACATATTCGCCCGTGCGTGTGTCGATCTTGATCACGTTGCCTTGTTTGATAAAACCGGGCACGATGAACTCGCCACCCGTTTCGACTTTGGCTGGCTTAGTCACGTTGGTAGCCGTGTCGCCCTTGGCACCCGGTTCGCATTCAGTGACCAACAACTCCACGTGATTGGGGGGAGACATGGTGATGGGCACTCCGTTGAAGAGCATCATGGTGCAGACCATGCCATCTTTCAGATACTTCCAGGCTTCATCAACCTGTTCGCCCTTCAGTTCGTATTGCTCGAAGGAAACGTTATCCATGAAGACGTACCCATCGGCTTGACGGTAGAGAAATTGAACATCGATCTCTTCGACGTCAGCCGCTTCCAGTTCGTCACCACCTTTGTAGGTGCGGTCTAGTATGGTGCCACGAACCAAATTTTTCATGCGGCACTTGTAGAGTGCGTTGCCTTTTCCTGGCTTGACGAAGTTCATTTCGACCATCAGGTAAGGTTCGCCATCGATCTGGACCTTGAGGCCCTTACGGAAATCACTCGTCTTGTAGGTACCCACTTTGTTCCTTCACCTTATACTGTCTGACTGTGGAGGGTTGTCCCCGAAAAGTTCTTGGACGGCGAAATGGCGACGATTTTAGCTGCGAACCCCTATCTTGTCGAAGCCACTTGTGGCCAGGTTTCCTGGCAGGAGGCGGTTCGGCGGGCGATTCGCGAACCGGCAGTTTTGCTAGCGGCCCTGGATTTGCCTGCCGATTTATGCGGTCACCCTCAAAAACTACAGTCCGTTACCGACCAATTCCCACTCTTTGTTCCCTGGGAATTTGTGGCTCGCATGCGTCCCAAACAGGTGGACGATCCGCTGCTGCGGCAGGTCTTGGCCACGGACCAGGAGTCGGAGCCGCAGTCGGGTTTTAGTTCCGACCCGGTCGGCGATAACCAGGCGGAAGTGCTGCCCGGTTTGCTAAAAAAATATGCCGGCCGCGCCCTATTGGTCACCACGGGCGCATGCGCTGTGCATTGTCGCTACTGTTTTCGACGCGAATATCCATATAGCCTCGTCCCCAAAACCCCCGCCAACTGGCAACCGGCCATCGACTACATCGCCGCAGACCCCTCCATCGAAGAGGTCATCCTCTCGGGCGGTGATCCCCTGATGTTGGCTGATTCCAGCCTGGCTTGGTTGGTCGAGCAGTTTAACGCGATGCCGCATATCGCCCGGTTGCGCATCCATTCGCGAGTGCCGGTCGTCATTCCCCAACGCGTCTGCGAAACGATGTTGGACTGGCTGCGATCCTTTCGAAAGCAGGTGGTGTTCGTGACGCACATCAATCACCCGCAGGAGATCGATGACCATCTGCGAGCCGCACTGCAAAAACTGCGGCAAGCCGGTGCGATGTTGCTCAATCAGGCAGTCTTCCTGCGGGGTGTTAATAACGATTTGTTTACGCAGCAATCGCTGAGCACGCACTTGATCGCCGCCGGTGTCTTACCTTATTACCTGCACCAACTGGACCAGGTCCAGGGAGCTGGTCATTTCGAGGCAGCTGTCTCTGAGGGCGTAAAAATTATTTCTCAGTTGCGCGCCCAATTTTCCGGCTACGGCGTGCCTAAGTATGTGGCTGAAATAAGCGGTCAGACGAGCAAACGCCCGCTGGCTTAGCTTGGCTCAGCTGGCTTGGCTGTTGGTCACCAGCCAGGCACCAGGTTTCT
>JADLDX010000200.1 GCA_020846515.1 Pirellulaceae bacterium | reverse complement strand
GGCACCGAAGAAACATTCGTGCTCGACTTTGAAAATGCCCAGTCGCTGCAACAGGCTCTTGAAGGCGCCAGCGGTCAACCTGCCCCCGGCACCGCCGCCCCTGCACACAACGTGGCCGCTCCACCACTGCCTGGCCAACAACCAGCCGGCCAGCAATTCTCTGGTCAGCCACTACCCGGTCAACCACTACCAGGCCAACAACCCGTAGGTCAGCAATTCTCTGGTCAGCAGCCACTGGCTCAACCTGCCAATGGCCAGCAAACGATTCCCGCCCAACCGGCGAGTTTCGCGATGCCACCTCTGCCATCGGCGCCAGCTCAGCCAGGCGTGGCTTTCCCAAGTGCACCGCTGCCGGCGATCCCCAATGCCCAACCTGCTCCTCAGTTTAACTTGCCGCCAACGCCCACGATTCAGCCCTAGGTTGTGCTAGATTTTATCGCCGGAGCCCTTGGTAAAGGCCATGAAGGCGGCTTCCAAGTCCGGCTCTTGTTCGGCAAAGCGTTTGAGGAGGAAACCAGCGGCGGTCAAGTCGCTGGCAATCGCCGAGTACTCCTCAACGCCAGCGCCCAGCGTGACGAGTAAACGCTGCTTGTCACGCGCGACCGCGCTGACCAGCGTATGGCCCTCCAAGGCACGTGCGGCCTCTTCGGTTTGGTCATGGCCGCGAGCGGTAGTGGCGAGTTCCACCGATAAAATGATTTGAGGGCGGACCAGCTTCATCAGGTCGGTGATGGTCGAGTTAAAGCTCATCTCGCCACGATTGATGATGCCTACCTTGTTGCAGATATCGGCCAGTTCCGGCAGGATGTGGCTGCTGACAATAATTGTCTTGCCCATTTGGCCCAACCGCTTGAGCAGGTTGCGCATCTCAATCCGCGCCCGCGGATCTAGACCGCTGAGCGGTTCATCCAAGAGCAGTACCGCAGGATCGTGAATCAGCACGCGCGCCAGTCCTAGCCGCTGCGTTTGACCACGCGAGAGCGTGTTGGCGTATGCGTCGCGTTTGAAGTTCAAGTCGACGATCTCTAGCATCTCATCACAGCGCCGGCGACGCTCTGGACCGTGGATGCGATAGGCGGCAGCAAAGAACTCCAGATACTCAATGACCGTCATGTCATCGTAGACACCAAAAAAGTCGGGCATATAACCGACCAAACGACGAATCTCTTCTGGCTGCGTGTAAATCGAATTGCCGCACACGTAAGCTTCGCCCCATGTGGGCGTCAACAACGTGGCCACAATCTTCATGGTGGTCGTTTTGCCGGCACCGTTGGGGCCTATGAAGCCAAACAGATCACCCTTTTCGAGCTCGAGATTGATGTCGCGAATCGCGTACATCTCGCCATACTTCTTCGTCAGATTCTGCGTCTTGATCACCAGCGACTACTCCTCGGCACGAGCGACAGGCAGGAGTACCCGACACCAGGTGCTACCGGACTCTTGTTTGATTTGATCTTCAGGCACATTGACCGGCAGGATCTGCCCAAGGGGCACTGCCAGTTCACCATAAAGGACCGCATGGTCCAGGGCCAACGCATGACTGACATCGATGCGTGGTTGAAATCGATGCGTGAGTTTGGAATAGTCCAATCCACCACTGGCTTTGTAAAACATCATGATCTCGAGCAGCCGGTCCAGCGACTGGCGATCGTCGGCTACCCAGCGCGTTACCGTGTCGTTGGTGCCCACGATCTGCCGTCGATTCAAACGACGCATCAAGTCCTTGGGCACCATTTCATAGGTCACCGTCAACTCTTCCCCAGCTCGTAGGCGCGACGGCAGCGAGTAGGCCCAGTTGTGATACGTCAACACCGGACGCAGGATATCGTACGGCAACGGATTGACTAACAAGCCTTGAACCTGATCGATGCCCTTGAGCTCGGTCAGTTGGCTCTCGCCCTGCGGTTGAAACTCTGCACTCCACGTCGCGTACAAACATTTCGTGCCCGATGCCGGTATGCCCACTCCCGTCATGGCCACTGGTTGCTCGGGGCGATCGGCCGGATGTTGGGAGGTTACTTCGATCGCATATCGGGGCAGACTCTGATCGGTCAGGAGATTTGACTCCATGCCACCCAGGCCTTTACCCGGCAAGCCTTGCCAATCAAGTCGACTGGCTTGAGCCACGGAGCCTGGAGTGCGGAGCTGGGCGTCAATCGTGCGCGCTCGACTGGAGTAAACATGTGTCCAGCAGTCGACCAGCAGGCGGTTCTGTTCCGGTAGAAAGTCGACCACCTGCGCCGAGTTGAGCAGAAGTTCTCTGGGGCGAGAAACTTGCTCCAACCAGATCAGTCCCAGCGAACTGGCGGCGATGACCGTTCCGCTGAACCACCAGCTTACCGAAGGCCGGCGCAGCCAGCGGACACTGACCCAATAATCCAGTGGTCCAATGATGATTAGCAGGCCAGCCAAGATGGCCGCGATGGTTCCAAAACTGTAAACGCGCGTCGTCGGAAAGTAGTCGAGCGTAGCCCGCAACTGGCCGGTCAGATCGTCATACCCCAGGTCGCTGGTGCCGCTGACATTGCGATCGGTATTGGCGGAGTCGTTGCGTTCATTGCGAGCCCAAAAGGCGGTCAGTACTTTTTCCCAAATCAGTCGGCGGTCTTTCCACTGCTTGAGGACGGGCTGATCCATATCGCTACCCAGAAAGTGGATGACGCCTTTGCCCTGCGAGTATCGCACCCACCACGGAAATCGCTTAGAGGTGTTGTCTTGCATGGTCAGCTCCACCACCCCACGCACGTTCTTTAGCCGTGTGGCGGTGATCGGGGCCAGCTGAATAGTGGTAGCCGTCGAATCTTCCAAGGGTGATGTGTCAATGTTGACAAGATGGTCGACGATTTGGCCCGGCAGCAACTTCAGTAGCGGATTGTCGGCGGTCAACTCGGTGGCATATTGGCCTAGAGAGATAATGCCGGTGCCACCGTGTTGAATCCAATCATCGATTGCTTGCCATTGTGTGTGGTTCATGTCCGCCACGACAGTTCGCGTCTGGGCGACTGCCGATGCGGATGGATCGCGCTGTGGTGATGGCGACGAGTTGGTGGTGGCGATGATCAGCACATCGCAGCCGGCCAGTCCACGCCAACTGTCGGGCAATTCGCTGGCCGAAGTGAGCACGGTGGTGGTGAAGTTAGAAAGTCCAGTTTCGGCTACCGAAAAACTGGTGGCTTCGACGCCCAGGGAGCTGCCGATCGCGACCATCCAAGCTTGGGTCGTCGGTAGAGCTTGGCCAAGTTGCTCTTCGGTCAGTTCCAGACTCTGAAGCGGTTGGCCGCTCTGATCTAACACCCGAGCCATGATCGGTCGATCGGCGCGGCCAATGGTGATCATGCACCAGCGCGAGCGAGTTGCATCCTGAAGTGGGGCGGCAGCTGCGTCGCTGGCGGGCCAAGGAATCGGTTGACGGTAGGTGACAGCCACGCCATCTCCATCGACCGTGGTAACCTCGATGGTTTTGGGTCGCGTGCCCCATTGAGGCGGCAAATC
>JADLDX010000199.1 GCA_020846515.1 Pirellulaceae bacterium | reverse complement strand
TTCATCAGAATCCCGATCGACGTTACCACGCTGCCTGGGCCCTTCTAATCGCAGCGCTACAATGAATTGAGTAGCAGGCTTGCCCAGCAGAGGCAGCAATTGGTCATACAGCTGCGCCAGATCCGTTTGATTGATATGGACTTTTAATTGTCGTTGGTCACGATAATTCGATTCGGCGGACCAGGCGGTTAAGTATTGACTCCAGCCGAGATCCAACAGGCCAGCGGCATTATCAAGTGGCGCAGTGGTGGCACCATCGTTTTCGCAGTCGTCCAACCAGCCGTTACCATTGGTGTCTTCACCGTAAAGCATTTCCACGGTAACACCACGTACGAACAACAACTCGTTCAAGCTTTTGATGGGGCGCTGCGCTGGCAAATGAATGGCACGTTGAGCCGAATACCAGGTGCTCTCTGCGCCCAGCGGCCGTGGCGTTTCATCCGCGTCGATCCAGTCCATGATCGCGTCAGCGATTTGTGGCGTCATTCGTGGCAGCGCCATCAACCGCCAGCGCACTAACTCGATGCTGGACTTGTCAGTTGGCAACCCATTGAGATTCAGCTTGCCGGATTCGTTTCGCAAGCCAAGCGAGGGAGCAACCTCCGCCTGGGTATGATTGGCGACAAAAAAGAATGCTGCCGTTGAATCATTGGTGAGAGACTGGCTCGCCCACGTATTGTCTGGCAGGTTGAGCAATGGCTGTTGATTCATGCGGGTTTGATCAGCTTTGTACAGCAGATACTCAATGCCTGAGTGAGCCGCACTGGCAGCTTGAAATTGAGCCGCCATATGGTGTGTGGCTCGGTACTCGGCCAACATCTGCTCGGCAAAGATTGAAACAGCGAGAGCCAGAGTCGATACCGCGACCAACACAATCGGCAACAGAAACGCTCGACGCAGCGGGATCATTTTTGAGACTGTATCTGCTGATGCGCCGATCGTCATCGTTGCACCTCGGTATTGCTTGCGGTTGGCATATAGATCAACCAACGGTGCGTTTCCGGCCAGCCTGTGATGACGAGAGATACTTCTACGGCCAGTGGCAAGCGTTTCTGTTCGCTTGAATTCCAAGTCGAGCGCCATTCGTTGCCATAGAGGTATCGAAATTGCAATGCATCCACATCCACGATTCGCGCGCTCATATTGGTTGGATTGTTGGTGGAGTTATTGTCCGACACTAATGTGCGCAGCAAACTCCGCCCTGATGGCAAGGCAATGGTCTTCGTCGTCCATCGACCTTGGTCTTCACTCGTCGGTATTGTCAATGTCGCAGGTGCACTGAGCGACCACAAAACCTGGACGTCGGAGGGCGATTCATCTGAACGCGAACCCGCATTGAAGCCCGAACTGAATCGTGGGTTAGCGTGCGCCAGTGTCAGTAGCAACCACTCGCTCTGACCGACGAGTCGGATGGGTGTGGCATAGCCGGCCCGCTCGCGCCATTGAAGGGACGACGTGAACTTCGACGCCCGTTCTTCCCAACTACTTTCAGTATCCATTTTCTTTCGTGCCGGTGCGAACCACGCAGGGTCGCTTTCCACCGCCTGCAAATCGTAACGCAGATCATGCAACACGCCTAACATTCGCTGACTGGCCAGCACTTGGTGATTACCCGTTATGTGATAGGTAACGGTAGAGTTCACCAATCCGAACACGGCTAGCAATAAAACACTGCTTAAGCCAAGAGCCAAAACTGTTTCAATGAGCGTAAACCCTTGGCGCGTAAAACTTGGCAGCTTGGGCACTCGATGAAATCGCTTAGCACTTTTTTCAGTCAGGCAAAGTACACCAATCACTTTAGTTTTGGACCCACGTAACCAGATCATGGTATTGGCATCTCAAATGAGACACTGGCCGATGGCGACTGGCGAATCCAATGGGTGAGTCTGGCCGCCGGTTTGGTGTTGCTGCCAATTGGATGACGGTAGACTTCTACCGTCACGGCGCTGATACCCTCGGAGGCTGTCGGTTCTATGTATATGCGACTACTCCAGTGGTCGGTCCCTGGTATGGGCATCAAGGCTTCCTGGGCCGGTGGGCTGATGCCGGCGCGATAGCGATCTAACTCTGATTGGCAGAGAACAATGGCTTGGGCCTCTGTGCCTGCGACCATAGCCGCGCGCACACCGCTTGACTGCAATTGACCAAGACTCGCCAGGGCCATCACAAGTATGGAGGACGCGATAAGGACTTCGACCAGCGTCAGTCCTGGGCGGCATCGGCGGAGACGGCCCCGAGAACTCATGGCAGCAGTTCCCCAAGTGTGCTCTGGCCAGTTAGCCGCTCGACGATCAATCTCTTGGAAGCACGCGGGCCACGGATTTCGAACTCGGCATTCGTGGCCGAACCATCTTCACGAAAGATCAAATCGGTCACTTTCTTTTCCCCACTGACATGCAGGGCATGGATCGAGAATCCCGGCGGTAGCGAGCCCACATGGTTGCTGGAAGGCTCGCGTACTAAGTAGCAACGAAAGTTCGGCGTGCCGTCCACGATGCTGAAACAAACGGGCGCGAGATTATCGATGGATTGTTGCCGCGCCGTACGCAGGGTTTCAGCCACTTCGGCCGCGACTTTCTCTAGCCGCTGATCTTGCTGGGAACGCCCAAACAAGGCTGGTAGCACCAGCCAGGTCACGCTGGCCATCAAGGCAAGCGTCATTAACAATTCGAAATGGGTGAAAGCTGTTCGAGGTCGCATGGTATGCATCAGTCTTTGTTTTGCCAATTGCCGATGTCGTCGTCCGTACCAAACGTTTTGTCTGGACCAGCCGATGTGACATCAAATCCGGTCGAGTTATGTCGACCAGGGAACTCATATTTCAACTCAGTGCCCCACGCATCGGCCGGCAGGCGTTCCAGGTAAGGCCCGCGCCATCGTTTGTCTTGACTACCTTTAGATTGCACCAAAACGGCGAAACCTTCAGCCGTGCTGGGCATGCTGCCCAGATGATCGACTGCGTACATCTTCAAGGCCTGTTCTGCCCCGCGTACACTGATCTGGGTCGCGTCAATATTGGCATACTTCTGTCGTCCCAAGAGTTCGGGTACGACCATGGCCATAATGACCCCCAGAATTGCCAGCACCAGTAACAATTCCATGAGAGTGAATGCCGAGCGATCACTTCTTTTGCTATTCATCTTGTTTGAATTCACTTTCAGATCGTTGCTTTTGGAGTTGTGTTTAACCAAATCTTCCCGATGAAAGAAACACGGGCATTAACAACGCCAACATCAGAAAACCGATAGCGATGGCCATGATGACCATCAACGCGGGTTCAACCAGCTTGGCCAAGATTCCAAGTTGTCGCTCCGTGCGCAGATCAAGTTGATCTGCGATCTTGAGCAAGACGGTATCCAATCGATTTGATTTCTCGCCGATGCGAATCACTTCGATGATTTCTCGTGGGATCAATTGGTCGGTAGCCAGGTTCTCTGCCAGTGTGGCACCAGCGGTCACCCGTTGTGCGGCTCGATGAACTACCTGCTGCAACGCTTGATTGCCCGTGGTACCTTTGGCGATACGCAGCGCGTCCAGCATGGGCACGCCGTTGCTCAGCAGCGTACCGAGCACACGGCAGTAAACGGCTAGTGCGGCGGCTGTCAAAATGGGACCTAGCAATTGCGCTCGTAGTTTCCAGCGATCAATACGCAGGCGTGCTCCAGGCGTACGTAGCCAGGCGGCCATTAACAGCCAGATGCCTGCCAAGACGATCAACACCCATATGCCATGGTGCCGCAGAAGACTGCTGAAGTTTAAAAGTGTCGAAGTACTCCAAGGCA
>JADLDX010000198.1 GCA_020846515.1 Pirellulaceae bacterium | reverse complement strand
GCCGAGTCAGACCCGACTCGTTGTACTTCCAACTCCGGCGTTCGCATCAAACCGGTGGTGTTGCTTCACGCCGCAGCGCGCCCCTCATCCCCCTGCCCCTTCTCCCCTTTGAGTACAAAGGGGAGAAGGGGAGACCCGACCCTTTCCCTTGGAGCATTCAGATGTCACCCGTCGTTGCGATCCCGCAACTCGATGGCGTCTCGCACAAAGTCCCAGATGCGCTCATGAGCGTTACCTTCTTCGCGAATGACTTCGTACCCAAGTACATGCAGCACCTGATAGCCATGCTGTCTCAAGGTTTCATCGCGGACTCGATCATGCTCGCGCCCTTCGTCCGTTAAGTGGGGCTCGCCGTCAATCTCGATGATCAACTTCAGTTCAATGCAACAGAAATCAGCCGTATATGGGCCAACTGGAACCTCACGACGAAACTTCTGTCCATGGCAATTACGGTTACGCAGCCACTGCCACACCGTCCATGCGAACTCATTGGCTCCCTTGCGCTGACTCCTGGCAAACTCCGTGGCTTCTTTCGATCGTGTCTTTCGCCGAGTCATACCCGACTCCTTGTGCTTCTAGCTCCGGCGGTCGCATCGTGCCGGTGTTGTTGCTTCATGCCGCAGAGTGCCCCTCCCCCCCAACCCGAAGCTCAATCCTCACAGTTAGACAAATTCACTATAATTCTATGCATTCTTAATCACGAATCCAGTTTCCATCTTGACGAGGTAGCGGAAGCACGCCGCAAATCGTGACTGATTGGCCATGTCGATTGGTTAGCTCATGGCACCTCCGGTTCGCGAGTGAACCACCCAATCGGCATGGATGGTCTGACGGTAGAGAAGCGTGTCTCCGCAGGAGCGTCGACCTCCCGCATACCGCAAATCGCGACATTAGCGATGCTAGCAATCGACGAGGGTGTGTCCACGGGGTCCACGGGTGTCAGTGTTGAGTCCCCGGACGTCCCCGCGCAAGCCTGCCATTGACCCACTGATCGGTTTCTTATATTTCGTAGCGTTGGTAGTGAAAACGATTGCCGGGGACATCTTCGTACAGCCGCTAGCGGCAATGCAAAAATGGATGATCCCGTATTCCAAGCCAATTGTTCCAATCGCCCATTTCTTCGCCGCCTTAACGTGAGTTGCGAAAACTGGGGAACACCCGGACGCAGAAATGTGAAACGCTCGTGACCAACTCAATGCCATCAGATTCCTCACCACCTTCGTCGTTACAATTGTTGGCCCTGCTGCCGCTGGAACGCCAAGGCGATTGGTTGGATGCATGTTTGCTGTACGGCGGTGGCCACGAGATAGAGATTACGCAAGTCAGCTCGACGCGCGAGATGGCCGCGGAGCTGCGACAGTTTGGTTTTGACCTGCTGGTCTTCTGGTGCGAAGGCGCACAAGGTCCTTCAGCTACTACCTGTGCCCAATTGTTAGAGCTAGCGGACCACTCGGGATTCCTTGCCTTGGGGATGCATGCTGTCGAGGCCTGGCAACACGCTGTGTTTTCTGCCGGCGCGGTGGCCTGTGTCGATATGGATACAGCCGACCCGGTTTCGCTGGTCCATACCGTACGCACCGCCTGCGAATTATTGGCTCTGCGTCACGAACGTCACCAGTGGCAAACAGAGAAACAACGAATCACCGAGCGAGAATCGCGCGATGTCCAGCGTCTGCTGGCTGGCCAACGCCAACTGCTGTGCCGCTTAGACGAACTGGGCGGCAACCCTAGCATCTCATCGCCCACCTATGCCGCTGGAGACTACAGCACCACTGATTACAGCGTAAGAGACATGGGACCTGCAGAATTTCGTGAGGAGTTTGAGACCGCAGGCCAGGAACAGCATGCTCAGTCATTCCGAGATCCACGTAGCCAGACGCCCTCGGGATCAGCCGACCACCTGCTGGCCACGACGATGGGGCACAGCTACTGTGCCGTGTTACACAACTATCTGTTTGACCAGTCGCAAGTCTCCAGCGCTGCGATCACACTATTGGCCGAAAATTTCCTGGCTAACGGAGCCGACAGTAGTTCCATCATGAGATTGCATTTGGCCGCGGTGACCCGGGTTACGGCTCACAGTGGTCCCGGTGCGCTGAAGCACTGCTTGTCCAGCGCAGACCGATTCCTAATGGAACTTCTCATGCGACTGGTCGATCGTCGGGAAAATCATTCGTCGGTGACGCCAGCACTGGCGCGCACCCGACCTGCGGCAAGCCCCCTGGCAGCGGCCTGAAATCCCGGTGAAAATAGGATCCTGGCGCCTAAGAAAGCCATCCGGAGGGCGTGCGCCAATTCCGCTTACTGTTCGATAAAATTGAACGGCCGCATGAATTCACAACGCCGCTCCCTTTCCCCCCTGAGCCTCCTTTTGCGAAATGGTATTAGCAATGCCGCGCGGTAAGACTTTTAACAACGTAACGCAGACAATCGGCGACACACCGATGATTCGCATTAATCGCTTGGTGCCAGAAGGACAAGCGACCGTATTTGCCAAATGCGAATTCTTTCAACCACTCAACAGCGTCAAGGATCGTATCGGCGTCGCCATGATCGAGGCGGGTGAGAAGGCCGGCAAGATCAGCCGCGAAACACACATTATTGAGCCAACCAGCGGCAACACAGGCATCGCCTTGGCGTTCGTGTGCGCAGCCAAAGGTTACAAGCTGACGTTGACCATGCCGGAATCCATGTCGGTAGAACGCCGCAGTTTGCTCCGTGCCTTGGGCGCTACGCTGGTCCTGACCCCCGCCGCCGAAGGCATGCGGGGCGCGATCTCCAAAGCCACGGAACTGGTCGCGACCAGCCCCAACGGCTTTATGCCTCAACAATTCGATAATCCAGCCAACCCAGCCATCCACCAGGCGACCACGGGTCCGGAAATCTGGGAAGATAGCGGACACGACATCGACGTGATTGTCGCCGGCGTTGGTACCGGTGGTACGATCACGGGCGTATCACGCTACATCAAGGGACTCAACCCAAACTTCAAGGCCATCGCGGTTGAACCCAAACATTCGCCGGTGATCAGTGGCGGCCAGCCAGGCAAACATCGTATTCAAGGTATCGGTGCCGGCTTCGTTCCCAAGAACTTGGACACGTCGATCATTGATGATGTCATCACTGTAGACGATGAAGTGGCCTTTGAGTGGGGACGCCGTCTTGCCAAAGAAGAAGGCATCATGGCGGGAATCAGCAGTGGAGCCAACATGTGGGCAGCCGCACAAGTGGCCGCCCGTCCCGAGTTCCGGGGCAAGCGAATCGTGACCATCATGTGCAGCTTGGGCGAACGTTACCTGTCCACGCCGTTGTTCGGCGATGTGGCGGGCTAACGATCGCGGCAGCCAGAAATCAGAAATCGTAAACTCTGTGAGTACTGTTCAATCGCCTCTGTTCGATCCAGCCCTTCTGTTCCGCTTGCAACTGCGGCCCGTGCGGTCGCAGCTCAAGTTCGGAGCGGTAGGCTGGCGACTGCCTGATGAGGCCCAGTTGCCATCTTTGGGTACGACGCTGTCTGGGCAAAAGCCCTTCGCCAGTTTTCGCATGGCCATTTCCGACAGCGGCTTATTCCTATCGACGCATGTCACCGGAAAACGGCAATTGCCTTGGTGCCGCGAGTCACGCATCGAAGACAGCGATGGATTGCATGTATGGATCGACACTCGCAATGCGCGCGATGTCCAGCGCGCGACCCGGTACTGCCATCGCTTTGTCTTTGCGCCCATGGGCCGCGGTGCCAAAAATGAGCAACCGTTCGCCAGTTGGGCACCGATCAATCGAGCGCGAGAGAACTCCCGACCACCGGCCGAGAAATTGCTCAGCGTTCAAAGCACCCCACATAAGTCCGGTTATGAGTTGCACGCCAGCCTGGCCTGGCAAGCTTTAACCGGATTTGATGCGGCTGACTTTCCGATCATTGGCTTTTATCTGGCGGTCCTGGATCGAGAATTGGGCTGTCAATCGCTCGGCCTGGCACCACCGCTACCGGTGGCTGAAGATCCGAGCCGATGGATGGAATTAAATCTTACCGCGCCATAACGTCGCTTTATTTGACACCGGCGCTACGAGGTATTTTATGACCAACAAAATTCACACCCCAAGCGAACTGACTGCGAAACGCTGCCAGGCGTGTGAAGGCGGAGTGGAAATGTTTACGCGTGAACAGGCCGTCGAACAACTGAAGCAGTTGGGGGATACCTGGGCACTCAGCGAAAACGGCACATTAATCAGCCGTAAATGGAAGCTTAAGAATTTCGTGCAAGCCCTGGAATTAGCCAACTCGATCGGGCGTTTGGCCGAAGAGGACCAGCATCACCCCGATTTGCACATCACCGGCTACCGTATGTTGAAAGTCGAACTGACCACGCACGCCATCGGCGGCTTGAGCGAAAACGATTTCATCCTCGCCGCTAAGATCGACCAACTCAGCCCGCCGACAGTCCCCTCATAAAAGAACCAGAACTCAATCGCTCACTGCTCATTACTCCCTCTTCATTGCTCACTTCCCTTAGCCCATAGCCGTTGTCCCATTTCTCATGCCCAACTCTAATGCGCCTAAAGTCGCGATCGTCGGTGGAGGTGTGGCTGGACTGGCTGCGGCCATCCATTTGCATCGACTTGCCCCTGAAACCCAAATCACGATCTTTGAGGCCAGCGGTCGAGCGGGTGGTGTACTGGAAACCATTTACGATTCACCCTATCTGATCGAGCGGAGCGCCGATAACTTCGCTACGCTGTTGCCGGACGCGCTCGAGCTTTGCAAGCTGACCGGTTACACCGACCAGCTGATCAGTCCACAGCAGAATGGTCGCCAGGCGTTTGTGCTCAGCCGCGGAAGGATCTTGCCGATCCCCGTAGGCTTTAGTTTGGTCCAACCTACTCGAGTCTGGCCGATCTTGACCACTCGCGTCCTTAGCTGGCCGGGTAAGTTTCGGATGCTGGGTGAATACTTTGTGACGCGTCGCGATTCGACTGAGGATGAAAGTTTACAGAGCTTTGCTACTCGTCGACTTGGTCGTGAAGCTTTTGAAAGTTTGGTGGAACCAATTGTTAGCGGGATCTTCACGGCCGATCCTGCTCGGTTGAGTATGCAAGCCACCTTGCCCCAATTTGTGAAGATGGAGCGCGAACATGGTGGCCTGATTCGAGGCTATTTGGCAGCCCGACGCGAAGACGCTGCGGCGGTCTCGCGGCGCGCAAGTGGTGCGAGATACGATCAATTCACCGCGCCGCGCCTGGGCATGAGTCACTGGATCGATCATCTCGTAAAGTCGTTACCGACCGGCTGTTTGCAGTTGAATCAACCGGTCGTTTCCATCGAGCGCGCCGCGGCGACCAACTCACGCCACAGCTGGCTGGTGAAAACGGCAGCGAACGAGCAGAAGTTTGATGGCTTGATTCTGGCGACACCTGTTCAGCATTCGGCCCGAATGCTTTCGTCGGTCGAGCCTACCATCGCCTCGAATCTGAGCCAGATCGAATATGCCTCCAGCGCGGTGGTGGTGGCAATCGTGGATCGTCGAGACATTCGCAATCGCGTGGACGGCTTTGGTTTGATTGTCCCAGCTAAAGAACGCCGACCGGTATTGGCCATTAGCTACACCAGCAACAAGTACGCTGGTCGTGCTCCGGATGACCAATTGCTGCTGAGAATCTTTTTAGGTGGCGCGACGCATCCAGAAGTAATGGACAACTCCGATGATGAATTGATCGCCACGGCATCGCAGCAGTTGCGTGAGATTTTGGGTTGGAGCGGCACCAATTTCCGCTGGCAAGCCGTAGTGCGTTGGTCGCAAGCGATGCCACAGTATCATGTCGGCCATAACCAGCGATTGGCCGAGACGATGGAACGCGTTCGGGCGGCTGGCCCCATTCGCCTGTGTGGTGCTGGCTACTCAGGCGTCGGAATTCCACAAACGATTCGCTCAGCCCGCATCGCAGTTGAAGAGCTGAGCAAGTTATTGGATCAATCGTTCAGCGAGCGGTCATAGAGGCGATAGGTCTTGGTGCGGGTCGTACCGCCGCGTTCCAAGCTGGCGCGCGATAGATGGTTCGATTCGAGCACCCACGAGAATTCGCCATGCGTAATGCCGGCCTTCAAGATTGCCGGTAGCATGTGCTCAAGCGCTAACAATCCAAAGCCCCACCGCTGATACTCGGGTATCACATTGGTACTCATCAACCGCACGCGTTTGAGACTCTTCTTTCCAAATATCAACTTCAAAAAGCCGAACGGAAAGAGGCGACCATTTATGCGTTTAATGATTGGGTTGTAATCCAATAACCCCAACCCCGCACCGATCGGTTTGCCATCGACTTCAATGATCGATGTGATCTCGGGCACGAGCAAATGCTTCAGTCCCGCAGCTTGGGCAACGACCTCGCCTTCACTCATCGGCACAAAGCCCCACGTACCCACCAACGAGCGGTTATAGATGTCCAAGAAGAGTTTGACTTCGTTCTGAAAATCGTTGAGATTAAATGGGCGAACCTTGACGTTAAATCGGCGTTTCAGTTCACCGATGACAAATGCCAGCTTGGGATCGATGTTGGCCAGCATCGACACGTTGCCTTCGTACGCATACAGGTCTTCTACCTTAGCGAACCCATAACCGGTGATCAGTTTGTCATAGTAGGGTGGGTTGTAGGTCATCATGAAAGTGGGCGGTGAATCGAAGCCCTCGATCAGTGTCCCCAGATCGTAGTTCAGCGAAGGATTGCAGGGACCGCGTACATCGGACATACCCTGAGCCTTCAAGCACTGACCAGCCCGCTCAAACAGAGCGTTTGCCACCGCCTGATCATCGACCGACTCAAAGAAGCCGAAGAAGCCTCGTTTTTCATCGAAGCGTTCGTTATGTCCCCGATTGACGATGGCTGAGATACGTCCCACCACCTGCCCATCGCGACTGGCCAGGAAATTGGTGACGGTGTTGTTGTCGTGGAACGGGTGCTTACGAAATCCCAGCAGCTCTTCCTGAGCCATGATCAGTGGCGGCACCCAGTTCGGGTCGTCCGCATATTGCCGAAAAGCCACTTGGATAAACTCGCGGCGATCCCGACGCGTGCTGACTTCCCAAACCCTGATTTCCGCCACGCTGTGAATTCCTCAAAAGTTGATCGAGACTTACTTTTTGACCGGTGGCGTTTCAATCTGAATATGCAGCTCTTTCATCTGCTTGCCCTCCACATCGCCTGGAGCTTCTGTCATCAAGTCCATCGCGCGTTGCGTCTTGGGGAAGGCAATGCAATCGCGAATGTTATCCAAGCCACCAAAGAGCATCACTACGCGATCGATACCCAACGCGATACCGCCGTGCGGTGGAGCACCGTAGCGCAGAGCATCCAACAAGAAGCCGAATCGATTTTTGGCGATCTCGGGCGTAATGCCCAAGAGATCAAAGACCGACTGCTGCACTTCACTGTCATGAATTCGAATCGTACCACCACCCGCTTCGTAGCCATTGATGACCAGGTCGTAGGCCACCGCCCGACATTCTGCCGGCGATTCTTTCAGTTTGGCCAGATCCTGAGGTCGCGGCGCGGTGAATGGATGGTGCATGGCCACCCAGCGCTCTTCTTCTGGGTCGCGATCGAACATCGGAAATTCCACAACCCAGGAAAAGTTCATCTGCTTGGGATCATACATTTGCAGCTCTGCGCCCAGTCGCTTGCGAAGGCCGTGCAAACCTTTGCAGGTAACTTCCCAACTATCGGCTAACAACAGAATCAGATCGCCCGGCTGACAAGCGAAAGCCGTTTTGAAACCATCCAGTACTGCAGGCTCAAGGTTCTTACTAATCGGGCTCCAGAGCGTACCATCCGCTTCGCAGCGCAACCAAGCCAGACCTTTAGCGCCAAAGTCATGCTTGACGAATTCCGTCAATTCATCGATGCGTTTGCGGGAAAACTCTTCGGCGCGTTTTTCAATTTTGATACCGCGCACAAATCCCCCGCCATCGACCGCGCCGCGGAATACGCGGAACTCAGTCTGCCGAGCCAATGAGCTGGCATCGACGATTTCCATGCCGTAGCGAATATCGGGCGCGTCATGACCAAACCGCCGCATCGCTTCATCGTAGGTGATGCGAGGCAAAGGCAATTGCAGATCGATGCCCAGGAATTCTTTCGCCAAACGTTTCATCAGACCATCGATCATGCCGATGATGTCTTCTGCATCGACGAACGACATTTCCAAGTCCAACTGCGTGAACTCGGGCTGGCGGTCGGCTCGCAGATCCTCGTCACGGAAGCAGCGTGCCACCTGCATGTAGCGATCGTAACCAGCCACCATCAAAATTTGCTTGTACAACTGGGGCGATTGCGGCAAAGCAAAGAACTTGCCCCAGTGGACGCGACTGGGCACCAGGTAATCGCGGGCCCCTTCGGGTGTGCTGCGTCCCAGTATGGGCGTCTCGACGTCAATGAAATTGTGTTCGGCAAAGTAGTCGCGCATCGCCTTGATGATGCGACTGCGCAGTATCAATGTTTGCTGCATCGACTCGCGGCGCAAGTCGATGTAGCGATACTTCAAGCGAGTTTCTTCACCAGGCAGTTCGGCTTGATTGGGGAAAAACGGCGGCGTCAAACAACGGTTCAGCAACCGCACTTCGTCGGCTACCAGTTCAATTTCGCCAGTGTCCAGTTTTTCGTTGCTTTTGCCTTCTAACCGCGGCCGAACCGTGCCTGAGAACAAGGCCACGTCTTCCCCGCGTAGATCCTTGGCTATTTGCAGAGCCTCGGCACCGCTATCAGGGCTGACCATGACTTGCGTGCGACCATATCGATCGCGCAGGTCCAGGAAAACGGTCTGACCATGGTCGCGTGTCCGGTCGACCCAGCCACACAACGTTACACGCTGGCCAACATGTTCACTCCGCAGTTCGCCACAGGTGTGCGTTCGCAACAAAATACCAATCTCCTCAAGAGACACTTGCCCTAAGATTCGCGAGAGTCGGCATTTTAGTCCAGAAAGCGGCGTACGGTAGTGGCCACCATGGACCGTCCAGCGACAGACGGCTGGCCGAATAACTCAGTGCGTAGGATTTCAGCCCGTAGGATTACTGCTTGCCAGCAGCCCGGCGACGATTGAATTCCGCTGGGTCGAACGGGTCAGCCGATGGACTGCGCGGTGGTTCACCCAGTGCCCGACGCACCTGATCATCCAGTTCGTCCAGTTCGCGTTTCGAAGGGCCTGGCGTGGATAACGATCCAGGTGAAGTTGATGAGGCAGGGGTGACGGCAGGTTGTACCGGCAGTTGCATGGCGCCAGGGGAAAGCGGGGACAACGCTTGGGGACCCTTTAAATTGGCCGCGTTTGATGAACCGCGAACTTCAGCAGTGTAAACCGCAGGCGAGGCAACGTTCCTGGCCGCCGAACCAGCCGGCAAGACTGGAGCTTGATCTACAGCCGCCATGACCGGATTGCGTGCAAAAGTCGTCCAGCTTTGCAGGACTTCCACCAGTTTCGAGTCCTGAGCCGGGATGGCTGGCGTCTTTTGGAGTCCGTGAGCCGCCAAAGCGTACTTCATCAGCACGCTCACACCGCTATCGTCAACCTCGACAAACTTCAGCACGGCACGGCAGTTCTGTTCGGAAATACGGGCACGTGCACTGCCGAGTGGCTGGACAAACTTCAACTTATTCGTTGCATTCAGGCCATGGCAGCCGGACTGCGAACAACGCTTCAGCAAGATCGGTTGCAGATGGTCAGCAAACGAAGTGAGCACCGCGGGAATAATCGGCGTTACAGCCGGTTCGCCGTCTGTAGAGACAGTACGCACGTTTTGCGTGGCAGCAGCCGATGGAGTAACGATCGGCGGCAGCCCCAAATACTGGCGAAACTCCGTGTCTTTCAGCAATTGCTCTCGAAGCTCAATACCCAACTGTTTGACCAAAGGGTTCTCACCCGCTTCGCGATGCACCGCCAAAAAATGTCGCGAGGCCTGTTCATGCAGGCCATTGGCCAACGTCCAGCGCGCTAATCGAATGTTTTCGCCAGGCCCCAATCGCGGATAACGACTGAGTTTGTATTGATAGATGCCTTGCATGTCGTCGGCGATAAAGACCACTTCGCTGGCTGGCTTGGAGATGCGTGCATCGCTGGCGATCTCGATCACTACAGAATCACCCAATTGTCGGATGATGCCTGTCAGGCAACGATCGTTGCGAAGTAAGGCAACACGCGGGCGTTCGGTAGAGCCCAGTGGCGCCGAAAGCGCCGAGCCTTGACTGGCGCCTGGATTGAGTGGCAGAGTCTGCGCGGAAGCCCCCATCGCCATTATGAACACCAGCCATAGGCTGGCGGCTGACTGATTCTTCAAACCGCAGGTATATCTGGATAAACTACGCATGGTGGCGGGAAGGTAGTTATTTCCGTCCTGCTAGGTCAATAGCATTTGAAGGATATCAGTGTGCAACGGTTGACTGTTTTGTTTTCAGGCAGGGTGCAAGGCGTTGGCTTTCGCGCGACGGTCGTGCGGTTGTCGCGTGATTTCGATGTCACCGGACGGGTACGGAATTTAGAAGATGGCCGAGTGGAACTGGAGGCCGAAGGCACGCGCGACGAATTGAAGAAATTCCGCGACCGCATTTCCCTGGAAATGCGTCGTCACATCAGCAACCAGATAGAAGACTGGTCAACCGCCGCCGGAGGATGGTCCACGTTTGAAGTGAGCTTCTAAGGTGTATCCATGCAGAACAGTTGTTCTTAACGATTCCTGGCAAGTCCACATCGCAATCAAACCACGTCGCGAATCAACCAATCCACCACTGGGCCGGTCCCGGGTGGGACCGGCTAGGGATGTGTGGCGATTGCGGCCTTAACGACCGGGCACCACTTACGAATCAACCAAGGCCGCGTCGGCGTCGCTGGCTTCGGCCGCGTCAACGCCGATGGCCGCTGGTCCTTCGGGACCTAGATACTCGCCAGAGGACATAATCTCATCTTTGATCTGTTCGCAGACGGCCTTGTTCTCGAGCAGGAAGGTGCGCGCCTTCTCTTTGCCTTGTCCCAGGTAGGTTTCGTGGTATTTGAACCAGGCACCGCTGCGCGAGACGACCTTTAATGTCGTGCCTAAATCCAGCAAGTCACCTTCGTAGCTGATGCCCGTGGTGTGCATCATGTCGAACTCGGCCAACCTGAATGGAGGAGCCACTTTATTCTTGACGATCTTGCAACGCACCCGCTGTCCGACGACTTCTTCGCCTTCTTTCAGACTACCAATACGTCGAACATCGATGCGGCAGGAGGCATAAAACTTCAGAGCCCGACCACCGGGTGTAGTTTCAGGACTGCCGAACATCACGCCCACTTTCTCTCGAATTTGGTTGAGGAAAATGACCACCGTCTTGCTCTTGGCAATAACACCGGTGAGCTTGCGCATCGACTGGCTCATCAAGCGGGCTTGCAGACCAACGTGCGATTGACCGATCTCGCCTTCCAGTTCGGCCTTGGGTACCAAAGCGGCAACCGAGTCGATCACGATCACGTCGACGGCATTGCTTTTGACCAAGTGCTCGGTGATTTGCATTGCTTCTTCACCCGTACTTGGCTGGCTGACCAGCAAGGTGTCCAACTGAACACCGATCTTCTTCGCCCAACTCGGGTCAAATGCGTGCTCGGCGTCAATAATGGCCGCGATGCCGCCGAGCGCCTGGGCTTGAGCACAGATGTGCAGTGCCAAAGTCGTCTTACCGCTGGACTCCGGACCATAAATCTCAATGATACGGCCGCGCGGCACACCCTTCCCGCCTAGCGCGATATCCAGGGACAGGCTGCCCGTTCGCACACCATCGATCTTCAGCAAGCCTTCACCGCCCAAGGGCATGATCGAGCCTTCGCCGAATTGCTTCTCGATTTGCTGCAGAGCCGTCTTGAGCGTCGGCTCCTTTTTGTAGATAGCCTCCAAACCTTCAGGAGCGCTGTCTTCCTTCTTCGCAACACTTTTCTTTTTGGCCATTGTCTTACTCGTCTTACTCGCAGTAACCATATCCCTGGATTCCCTGAACCTGAAGTGGCTGAAGTGGAAACTCAACTTGAGAACACGCTATGGTCCACTGGGGCTAGTTAGCCCGCAGGTAGCCTACCGTGCACCGGAGGGGCATCCGCGACATATCCTACTTTTGGGTCAGGCGCCGTATGACACCAATTGACACCCTGGGATACTAGCGAATCGGCGCCGTGTGGGCAACCAGCGGGCCAACCAGCCGGACCAGCCAAAGGCCTTACAAGCAAGGTGGATAGGTGTGGCTCACCTGTTGTTTGCTGCAAAGCCTGGCTGGCCGTGTCGGAGTGGGCCGCGACGAAACTAAGTATCGGGGTAGCTAGGACACGTCTGGTCCCGGCACACACAATTCTAGAGGGCTGACAAGATCTCAAGCAAAAAATCGGCCATGCAGCGTCAGTCCGCGTGCGTCCGGTAGTCAAAATTTGCCGATTCGGTATCATAGAAGGGCACGTGTGCCCAGCGAGTATGCTTGATCAGTGATTTCACCATGGTGAGTTTATTCGCTGTGAGTATATTTGCTGAGCACCAGCCTCCAGCCAGCCCAGCCCTTGGGGCCATTGAAGTGACGCGCTATGGCGATTATTGCTATGGTGCTAGCAAATGGCTTAGAATCCTCCCCAGTGGCCGTTACGCGCTTGCGTTGACGGCAGATCAGCGAAGTGGCATCAGTGTCTTCTTCGACAAAGCTAGCCTTGAAACCAGTCGCCAACCGCAGCCGAGCTGACATTCTGCGGATGCTCGCATTGCATCCAAGGCCTGGGTCCGCGTATATCTGGCCGTTTCGACCACCATCCATTTCTTCTATAAGCACCGCTAGTTGATCGTGAGCATGAATACATTTAGCCTCGATTACATCGATGATTTGTACGTGCAGTTCATTCAAGATCCCAACAGCGTCTCACCGGGTTGGCGACGATATTTTGAAGAGTTCTCTCTGGCGGCCGCGCCCCAGACGGATGGGCAACCCGCTGGCGCCAACGGCGACGGACGATCGGCTGAAACGGTCAGCGACGTCACGCGTACCATTCGCGACGAAGCCCTGTGGCTGGCCAGGATGCAAGATCGCGTCGATCATCTTGTCCGCGAGTATCGCGTGCGTGGACACTTAATGGCCCAACTCGATCCGCTGGGCATCGATCGCCAGGCGCCGCCCGAATTGGACCCGGAATCCTACGGGGTCAAAGCGGCCGATATGGACCGCGAATTCTCATGCCCGGCGCTCGAGTACGTCAATGCGCGAACTCTTAAAGATATCTTAACCAAACTGCGCAGCACCTACTGCCGCAGTATCGGGGTGCAGTTTATGCACATCGATAATCGCACGATTCGCGATTGGTTGCAGCGGCGGATGGAGAGTAGCGAGAATCGCATCGAACTTTCACGCGACGTGCAAACTCGCATTTACACCCGATTGGCCGATGCGGCCATTTTTGAGGAGTTCGTGCGGCGAAAATTCGTCGGCGCCAAGACCTTCTCGCTCGAAGGGGCCGAAAGCCTGATTCCCCTGCTCGATTTGGCCCTTGAAAAAGCAGGCCAACACAATGTCAAAGGCGTCGTCATGGGCATGGCCCATCGCGGTCGATTGAATGTGCTGGCCAATATCCTGGGCAAACGCGCCCAAAGCATTTTCTGGGAGTTTGACGATCCAGAGCCTGAAATGCATCGTGGAACCGGTGACGTTCGCTACCACTTGGGTTACAGCAGCGACTGGACCACTTCCACCGGAGCCAAAGTTCACATCTCGCTCTGCTTCAACCCCAGCCACCTGGAGTTTGTTAACACAGTGGCTCAAGGTCGATGCCGCGCCAAACAAGATCGCGCCAAAGACGATCGACATGCCGAGACCATGACCATCCTGATGCACGGCGATGCGGCCTTCGCTGGTGAAGGGATCGTTCAAGAAACGCTCAACCTTAGCCAACTACCGGGCTACTCCACCGGTGGCACACTGCACGTGATCATCAACAATCAAGTCGGCTTTACCACGGAAGCTGATGAGGCTCGCTCTTGCACCTATGCGACCGATGTCGCCAAGATGCTGCAGATCCCAATTTTCCACGTTAACGGCGAAGATCCAGAAGCCGTCGCCCAAGTTGTCAGCCTGGCCATGGACTTCCGTCGCGAGTTTCGTCGCGATGTGGTCATCGATATGTATGCGTATCGTCGTTGGGGGCATAACGAAGGTGACGAGCCGCGTTTCACTCAACCGATCATGTATCGCGCCATCGACCAGCGGAAAGGTGTGCGTGAAAGCTACCTGGAAAGCCTGTTGACCATGGGCGAATTGACACGCGAAGAGGCCGATGCCATTGCCGACGTGCGTCAAAATAAACTCGAACGCGAATTCGAAGCCGCCAAGAACGAGCCCTACGTGCCCGATCTCCAAACACTAGGCGGTATTTGGCGCGGATATTTGGGCGGTATGGAACCAGCCGGTGATCAGCCGGCTACCGGTATCAAGTCCGAGACCATCACCTCGGTGCTCAGTTCGTTGACCAAGTTGCCCAGTGACTTCTCACTGCAACGCAAACTCCAACGCTTTATGGAGCTGCGCAGTGAGATGGCCATCGGCAAAAAGCCGCTCGACTGGGCTTCTGCCGAATCGCTGGCTTTTGGCTCCTTGCTCCTGGAAGGCCACCCAGTGCGACTGAGCGGCCAGGATTGTGAGCGCGGAACGTTCAGCCAACGTCACTCGGTGCTGCATGATACTGAGAACAATGCCAAGTACATGCCGCTGCGCCATTTAAGCTCCAATCAAGCTCGCATCGACATCATCAACAGCCCTCTAAGCGAAGCGGGCGTCCTTGGTTTTGAATACGGTTACTCCCTCGACTTCCCCGATGCTCTGGTCGCATGGGAAGCCCAGTTTGGCGACTTCTGGAACGTAGCCCAGGTCATCGTCGATCAATTCATCGCCAGTGCCGAAGATAAGTGGGGACGCCTAAGTCGGCTGGTACTGTTGTTGCCACATGGATTCGAAGGCCAAGGACCGGAGCATTGCAGTGCCCGCCTTGAACGCTTCCTCCTGCTAACGGCAGAACACAATATCCAAGTGACCCAGCCGTCGACGCCGGCACAGTACTTCCACTTGCTGCGCCGTCAAGTCAAATGGCAATGGAGCAAACCGCTGGTCGTACTAACACCCAAAAGTTTGTTACGTCATCCGGCAGTGGTCTCGAGCACCGAAGAGTTCGTCAGCGGTCGCTTCCGCAAGATCATGCCCGATGAACGCACCGACGCCAGCCATACCGATCGCGTTATCCTCTGTAGCGGTAAGGTGTATTACGACTTGATTGAAAAGCGCCGCGAACTGGCCGCCAATAATGTGGCCATCGTGCGCATCGAACAGTTCTATCCCTTGTCGACAGCCGAATTGATGCATGCCCTGGATGAATATGCCAGCGAAACAGAGATCATTTGGTTGCAAGAAGAACCAGCCAACATGGGCGCTTGGCAGTTCTTCAAAGTGCACTTTAGCGATGCGATCAATCAGAAGTACCGCTTGCGATCACTCAGTCGCGTGGAGTCAGCCAGCCCTTCCACCGGCTCGTCCAGCTCGCATAAACTGGAGCAAGATGATTTGCTGCAAGCAGCCTTCGCCGACCTGCCGGCTCTGACTTCCGCTTAACCAACAAGCGCCAAACCAACAAGCGCCAGCGAACTGCCGCAACAAAAGATGCTCCAGCCCCACGGGCGTCGCGTTCCGAAATCAAAACACGATCCGCTCAATGCAATTCAAGTTTTAGAAGGTCCATCAGGAAATGGTTGAGGTCAAAGTTCCGACGGTCGGTGAATCCATCCAAGAAGTGCAAATCGGCCAATGGCTGAAGCGCGAAGGTGAGTGGATCGGCAAAGATGAAAACCTGGTCGATCTGGAGACCGAGAAAGCTTCGGTACAAGTTCCATCGCCGATCTCCGGCGTGCTCAAGAAGATTCACAAACAGGCCGAAGAATTCGCGACAGTAGGCGAGGTCATCGCCGACATCGAACCATCCGAAAAACCGACTGCCGGTGCAGATGCCCCGGCTGGCAACGGCGCGACGGCTGCGTCTGCGCATCGGGCCGCCGATACTGAAGCGCGTGTCATGCCAGCCGCCAAACGCATCATGGACGAAAACAAACTTTCGACCTCCGATGTACAAGCCACGGGACCCGGCGGACGAATCCTGAAAGAAGATGCCCTGCGGAGTGTGGAAGCGAAAAGCGCCACTCCAGCAGCCAGCCCGTCAAGCAATCTGCCAGCCAACGTGCCAAGCACTGCGCCAACCAAGAGTAACACGACGCTTGAACCCGCCGCCAAGTCCGTCTCTGCGCCTTCGACTTCCATCACCAGCGGCCGACCGGAACGCATGGAAGAAGTGAAACCGCTGAGCATGATACGCCGCACGATCGCCACGCGATTGGTGCAAGCACAACATAACGCGGCTCTGCTGACCACGTTCAATGAAGTCGATATGCAGCCGGTCATGGATATGCGGCAAAAATATCGCGACGCTTTCCAAGAACGACACGGCGTTAAACTGGGATTCATGTCCTTCTTCGCCAAGGCGAGCGTGGAAGCACTTCGACGCTACCCATCGGTCAACGCCGAGATGCGTGGCAACAATATTGCCTACCGTCACTATGCAGATATTGGAATTGCCATCGGTGGTGGCAAAGGACTGGTCGTACCTGTACTGCGCAACGTAGAAAAAATGAGCTTCGCCGATGTGGAACGCACCATCGGTGATTTCGCCCGCAAGGCCATGGAAAACCGATTGATGCCCGAAGATCTCGAAGGTGGTACCTTCACGATCAGCAACGGTGGTATTTATGGTTCCCTGCTCAGCACACCAATCGTCAATCCACCTCAGAGTGCCATCTTGGGCTTGCATTCTATCCAAGAACGCCCCATCGCTCGCGATGGTAAAGTCATGATTGCACCGATGATGTATTTGGCGCTGACTTATGATCATCGCATCATCGATGGTCGCGAAGCAGTTAGCTTCCTCAAGACAATCAAGGAAGTCGTTGAAGATCCGTCTCGGTTATTCTTGGAAGTCTAAGCACGTGTGTTTATGACATCCATTCGCGCGACAACCTGGCAACTGCGATCGCGCCGTCTCGAACTGACGAAGCGTCCGTTGGTGATGGGCATTGTCAATGTCACTCCGGATAGCTTCTCCGATGGAGGCAAGTTCTTCTCGCGTCAGTGGGCAGTGGAACATGCTCTGCGTTTGGAGGATGCCGGCGCGAATATCATCGACATCGGGGGCGAAAGCACTCGCCCCTACAGTCAGCCAGTTTCCCTAGCCGACGAACTGGAGCGAGTGATACCGATCATCCAGTCGCTCTCGGGCCGACTGTCGATTCCGATTTCGATCGATACCTCGAAAGCCGCCGTAGCCCAAGCAGCCATCGATTCGGGAGCCCAGATCATCAATGACGTGACCGGTCTGACTGGCGATCCACAAATGATCGCTGTCGCCGCTAGCTCACAAGCCGGCATCTGCGCGATGCACATGCAGGGCACGCCGCAAACGATGCAAGACAGTCCCCAATATGACGATGTCGTTGAAGACATCTTTCGCTACTTGACCCAACGAGATGCAGCATTATTGGCCAGCGGTATCTCGGCGGATCGCATCTGCTTGGATCCGGGCATCGGTTTCGGCAAAACGCACGAGCACAATTGGACACTCTTGCGTGGCTGCTCGCGCTTCTTGGCACTTGGTCGTCCGATCCTAGTTGGGCATTCGCGTAAAGGAGTCATCCGCAAGCTGGTCGGTGAAAACAGCGACCGCATTGCCGCCGGTTCCGTGGGTGTATCCCTGGCTCTGGCCCAGCAAGGCATCCAGATCCTACGCGTTCACGATGTCGAAGCCACTTGCGCTGCCCTTAGCTGCTTTGCCCAAATCACCCAAGACCAAGACAACTAACCCTCACGCTGCGGTGCAGTGGAACTAACCCTCCTGCTGCGTAGCAGCGGGAGGGTCGACTGGCGTCAGCTCAGTCGGGGAGGGGGCCTCCCGTGCTAACCAAAGCATGAAGTACCTCGCTGCAGACTGGTCTGTGCGGCGCACGCACCCTCCCCGAAACAACAGGCTGCAGTAGCGCCCGTTTTTTCGACCCTCCCAGAGGGAGGGTTAGTTCTGCTGCTGCGCAGCAGCAGCAGCAGCAGCAGCAGACCAAAATACCCAGCTTACCTAACAGGAATCTTCCGCAAATTTGATTTATCCGGGCCCTGGCAAAGTTCCGATAGCTCCAGAGGAGATCTTGGTGCCAAAAGGTCAACCACCCTTCTAGTCCGGCTAGAGCGTGGTTGATGGGACTATGTGAGGGAGCGTTGAGGTTATGACATCATTGAACCAAATCAAGTGGTTGGCACTCGCCATACTAGCAGCACCACTGACGCCCTCAACCTGCTTGGCCCAGCGTTCTACCGACCAATTAGACTCCTATCCCGCCGAACGTAATTCGCGAACTAATTCGCCGCCTGATGCTGAACCGCCGCGTTTGATGCGCGGGGGAATCATGCAACAATTGCGAGCAGTTACCGACAGCGTGATGGGCACGGGCGAAGACAAGCGTCCAAGTCAGGCCGAGTCCAGGTCAAACGTTCCAGTCCCACCGCCGCTTTCCTCGGTCCGACGCGGCAATGAGCCTCGCAAGGGAAGTTACTCGCCGGACGATTTTCAAGCATCGGAAGCGACGCGACAAAACGCTGGACAAGAGACAGGTTCAGGCCAAGATTCCCCGAGTATGCCAAGTCGACAAGGGCCGCAGGGCAGAGCGTGGGCTGGCCAGTTTCTGATACCGAATTATCGATTGCGCGATCAGGTAGGTTCCAAACCGGTACGTTCGCAACTGCAAGCGAGACGTCCGCTGGCGTCGGCTGACGAAAACAGCCCAGCGCGGGGAACCGGCGGGAATTTGCCCGAGGTACCGCCTGGAGGTCGATCGCCGCTGGGGTTACCGCAACCGCGCGCAGCCGCGTCCACCGACCGACGTCTTTACTTGGGACGAGGCCCGGAGGATCAGGGCGTTTCGGAGAATGAACAATATGCTGAAGAGCTCGACGAACCTTACGCACCTGTCGAACGTCGATCCAGCCAGGCCGCAGTGCCATCGAACAGGGGCGGACGTGCGCCAGAGATGGCCCGAAATTCCGCCGTGCGAACGCAGCTCTCCGACAATCAGGAGAGCGGACTGGAAGACGATTTCCGTAGCCCAGAGGCCCTGGCGCCAGTCGAGGAACCAACCGAGGTGATGGTAAGTCACGTTCCGGACGTACCCTATGTCCCGCGCAAACCGTTGCCTAAACGCGATCGTTCCACGTTGCTCGATAGTTCGCTCAAGTCAACACCCGGCCAACCCGCCAACGCGCCCGGCAGAAGTGCGACCACGCCAGCCGCGCCCACTTCACGTCCCTCAACCCAACCATCCCAGATACAACCCCAACCACCGACGCAACCTTCCGCTTCCGTGCCTTCGCTGGAGATCTCATCCAAGTCAAGCGGAACCGGCCGAGCTATCGCCACGACTGGTTTGCCAGGAAGTTTGCCCATCGCCAGCCTGCCCAGTGCCAGCTTACCCAGTGCCGATGCGAACGGCGTGGGTGCTCAGTCAGCACGACTGCCAACGGCACCCACGGGCAATCTGACTTCGCTCCCAGCGCCCCCAGTGGCCACTTCGCTGCCTGTTGTACCACCAGCACACAAACCGTATGGCGTAACAAACGCACCTGAGTCTGGCATGCCTGCCATGCCATCGCTGAGCATGCAGCCCGTCAACTCTAAACCGCTACCATCCGCTGCGAACAGATTGAGTGCTCAGCCAGTCAGCGTTCCGAGCGGCAATGGCTTGCCCTCAGGCCAAATGCCACCGGCCATTCCATCGACAGCTACACCTTCAGCATCAGCATCGGCCACGCCGTTTGCACAGGTGCCCAGCCTGCCACCAAATTTGCCGACAGGTTTTCCAACCGATTTGCCAGTGGGACTGCCTCCAGCTTCACCAGCCCGTGGACCGGCACCGGCCACTGTTGGCCTACCCCCAGCTAGTCCGTCGTCCAGCATGCCATCCAATCGGGCAGCCGATCAAAACGAACGTTTGCGGATGGAGATTCCGCATGTGATCGTCAAGTTACTTGGACCGGGCGATTTGATGACCGGCACGCCGACGGAGTATGAGCTACAAGTGCAGAACAGCGATCCGCTGGTACTTAGCGGGTTGATCCTGCGGATGGAGACGCCACCGGGTGTGGAAGTTGTTGCCAACGTAGCAGGTGCCAATACGATCGATACAGAAAAAGCGGAAGACGGTGCCACGCTGCTGACTTGGAATGTATCGCAAGTAGCGGCTGGCGGGCAGGCTCGGTTGCCGCTGCAGATCAAAGCAGATGCGGCTCGTAACTTTGCCGTCGCCATTGAATGGACCGTATTGCCACAATCGGGCGTGGATGAAATTTCCGTGAAGCAAGCCGACTTGCAAGTCGCCTTGGAAGGCCCGGTCGAGGTCGAGAAGAATGCGCCGAATGCGTATCGACTGCGTGTATCCAATCCGGGCAGTGCGCCAGCTCGCGCTGTCATCGTACAGGTGACGGCAGGTACACAGCCGGCCAGTCAGGTTGAGATTGGCGACTTGAAACCAGGTCAAACCGAAGTGGTCGAAATGGATCTAACCTTCGAGAAAGCTGGGCAAGTCAGCATTGCAGCCGCTGGTCTAAGTGGCAGCGTGCGTCGCGAAGCTCAGATCGCGGTTAACGTGCGTCAAGCAATCTTGAATTCGAAAGTAACATTACCTGAAAACGTAGCCCTCGGCACACCTGTGACTGCCACCGTCGAGTTGACCAATACAGGCGACGCGCCGGCACGCAAAGTCCAAGCCGGTCTGGTCTTGCCAACGGGAACGGAAACCACGCAGTTACCAGCTGGCGTATCCCGCGACGGTGACAAACTGATGTGGGATTTAGAGCTGGTACCGCCCGGACAGGTCGTGACGGTGCCCATCGAGTTGAAATTGCCATCACCCGGTCAACATGAAATCAGTTTCGCCTGCGTAGCGCCGGATGGCTCGGTTTGTACAACCAGTGGCCAGATCAATGTCGAAGCCTTTGCTGACCTCAAGCTGCTAGTCAACGATCCGGTCTCTCCGGCTCCAGTGGGTTCGCCTGTATCGTACGAACTGTCGATCACCAATCGAGGAAGTCGCGAGGCCCGCGGCGTTCTGGTCGTGGCTCAATTCTCTGACGGAATCGAACCTGAATCGGCAGCGGGATTGAAGCATCGCGTTGTGCCAGGCCAAGTTCGCTTCGATGTAGTACCACAAATCGCGGCCGGCGAAACGATCAAACTGACGATCGTCGCTCGCGCCTCGTTGCCCGGCGTGCATCGATTCCGCGCCGAGGTGCGTTGCGATGAGAATGAAGCTCGATTAGTTGAAGAAGAGTCTACGCGGTTCCTGGAATCCACCGGTCGCGTGGCCTCTCCACCAAGTAACATTATTCAACGCTAGGCAACCAGGCACCATTGAACCAGGCACCATTGAACCAGGCACACTAGTGATCAGCAAACTGCGCATCGGTTTAGGGCATGACACACATCGTTTGGAGCCAGGTGGTCCATTGCGATTGGGTGGTATCGACATACCCTTTGATAAACAGTCCGTCGGCCACTCGGATGCGGATGTACTGTTGCATGCCATCACCGATGCGATTCTTGGCGCGGGCGCGTTGGGTGACATTGGCCAACTGTTTCCAGACACGGATGCGGCCAATCGCGGGAAAGACTCGGGAGAGATGTTGCAAGCCGCGCTCGACAAGGTGACAGCCGCAGGGTACGCCATCGTCAACCTGGACTGTGTTGTCATGGCCGAACGTCCCAAGATACTACCGCATCGTGATGCTATCACCAGCCGCATTGCACAATTGCTGAAGATCGACGTCGACCAAATCAGTCTCAAGGGTAAGACCGGTGAAAAGGTGGGCGAAATTGGACGCGGCGAGATCGTTCAAGCCATGGTGGTTTGTCTGCTGACCAAACCCTGAGAGCTTTCATATGCACGCGGACGCGCACACGTGCTTAGCACTCAACCCAGCGAGGGTTCGCGAACACACTTTAGCTTGAGCTTATGCTTATGCTTATGGCACGTTGCTCAGTCGAACGGATAGTTCGCCCGAGTTATCATCCAGACCGGCACCCGTCTCATTGATGCGCAGCAGAATCTGTCCCGATCCCAAAGCCGTCACCTGAGCTTGCGCACCGACAGGTGTGATGGTTAAAGGCTCTGAGAAATCGGGCTCACTGGCTTGCGGTTCAGCGATTGCCAGTAGCAGTTTACCCAGCGGTTGACCTTGGTGATACCGAATGGTGACACCGTCGGGTTCGCACTCCCAAGGCTTGGGCTGTTTGCCAACGACATAACGACCGGTGGCTCGGATGTCGAACTTTTGCCCCGTCGTGACAGCGATACCCGTCGTCTGCCAACCTTTAGCCGCCATGATTTTTACTTCCTTGGGCTCGACCAAAGGTGCCGTTCGATGATCCAGTTGCACCAGTTCACGATCGGGCACAAATCCATACTCCAAGCCAGTGAGCATGGCTGACCATTCGGCCCGAACGAGTTGCTTGCGAGGTTGCAAAGCACGCAGAATTTGCTTGGTAGGCGTCGCATCGTTCTTTAGCTGACCATTGAGCAACTGCCCGAACGCTTTTTTTGTGGATGGGTGGTTATGAAGGAAGATGACCGCTGCCCAACTCCAGGCGTAGGCATCCGTGCTTTGATGAGCTCGATTGTCGTACCGCAGAATGGTCTCCAGCGATGGAGCCAAACCATCGTTGAGTTGTTGTTGGATCTTCGTGATACGTCCCCACATCGGCACATCATCGTGCGAGTGTGGAATGATCCCCAACGTTAGTTTTCCATCGATCCAACGATGAGTCGCCAACCACTCGGCCGTTCCCTCCATCAGCCAAGGCGGACCGGCTGATCCGAACTGGCGAAACATGAACCAGTGCGTGCCTTCATGTAGCAGGAGATGGCGTCGATAATATTGTGTGGGCTGTTCAACGACCCACAGATCATCATCCCACTGATACCCGTGTGGAAACTCCGGCAAGTTGTCGGGTAACAGTCCAGCCGTTTTGAAACGCTGGCGGTCGAGCATGATACAGACTTGGGCTCGCCATTGTTTGGTCTCGGCCGGATCGACGCCAAAAAAACGGCACCACTCAGGCACGGCCGCATCGAACACCTCCGGCAACTCGCGGAGCGAATCATCCAGAGGCAAATCGGTAATCAGATCCAGATGCTGGCCAGATAGACGCTGAAAATTGTCCTGCGCTGGCGCGTCGTGCGCTAAAGTGCTGTGGACTGCTACCGCTAGCAAGACAGCCACCGTGCGCAGTACTCCAAGATTCCGAATGGCCGCAGACGTCATGTAGCTGGCTCGTAGATGAGTAAAGAAGTCAATGAGTGAGGAATTAGAACTGACTTTGGAGTTCGACACTTTGAAGTTCGACACTTTGGCACCGCTAACTGTCCGGGTGATTAGCCGCTGGGCGCTAGCCCACGGTTTTCGGCCCAGACTATGAGCATCGCCACATTATATACATTGGCATTAAATGGCTGGCCAAAGATCAACGCTGACGCTTGCGGCTGATTAGCCGCAGGGCGCTAGCCCACGGTTTCTGCACCGCGATGAACTCAACCGGACGCTAGCCCACGGTTTTCGGCCCAGATTTCGTATCGATCACGGAGTGATCGACGACAGAGTGCTGGCGACAAATTGCCGCCATTTGGCTACTTTAGGCAATTAGGGCCGAGTTTGGACTAGTCGCCATCGCCCAAACTAACGAAAATTGGGCCGGAAACGACCCGAACGCTCGACCCTTTGACTTTTCAATCAGGTATCGCCAGTGGCTAGTAGCATTGAGACGGCGGACGCCGACACGCCGACCAAACCGAACTCGGATACTCAAGAGCACTCCAACAACTTGCCTGACGCTGTTCAACCCCTGCGCGTCAATTGGATTTACTCCGTCACGATCGGCCTGATCCACGTGCTCAGCCTGCTCGCGTTTTTCCCTTACTTTTTTTCGTGGACCGGCGTTATTGTGATGCTCTTGGGCATCCATGTGTTCGGCCAAGGGATTACGATTGGCTACCATCGATTGCTTACCCATCGCAGTTTTCGGTGCCCCAAATGGGTTGAGCATTGTTTTGCCATTTTAGGCATTAGTTGCTTTGAGGATTCGCCGGTGCGTTGGGTGGTGGTCCATAGAATTCACCATGTGCATTCGGACGAAAAGCCCGATCCGCACTCGCCGATCGTGAATTTCATTTGGTCGCATTTCGGCTGGTTGATGGTCCGCAATCGCGTGACGCACTCGATCGGGGCGACCGATAAGTTTGCCAAGGATTTGCTGCGCGATCCGTTTTACATGTACATCGAAAAGCGACCGTACGTGCAACTGCTGATTGCCTTGGCCCAGATCCCTGTTTTTTTCCTGGCCGGTTATTTAGGCAGCCTTTGGGCCGGATCGGGTCAGGCTGCGGCCCTGCAACTGGGGCTCAGCTTGATCGTTTGGGGTGTTTATGTCCGCGTCGTAGCTGTCTGGCACATTACATGGTCGGTCAATTCTCTTAGCCATATGTTCGGCTATCAAAACTACAAGACCGGTGAACTCAGCCGCAACAATTGGTTCGTAGCGTTGCTGACCGTCGGTGAAGGCTGGCACAACAATCACCACGAGGACCCATCGGCTGCCAGCGTGCAACATCGTTGGTGGGAGATCGACATTAGCTACTACGAGATACGCTTGTTGGAAAAGCTGGGCCTGGCATCCGAGATTATCGTACCGCGCCACTTGCGCAGGAAATGATGGACGTTACGCTATCGAAAGTATGCTCTCAGTGTTAACTTTCAGCAGCTAATTTCAGCAGCAACTATCGGCGACAGCGGTCGGTGTACCGCGTCGTCTTGGGCCTGGTATTTCCTGGCCGACGCGCACAATTTTGTTCTCGGCATTCACAAATACCACTCGAGGATCCGGTGGATTTGATTCCAAAGAGTTGGCCAGTAGGAACTGGAATGTGGCGACAATGATTACGTCGCCAGGCCGAATGCCATGGGCCGCTGCCCCGTTGGCGCAAATATCTCGACTGCCTTCGATGCCTTCGATCGCATACGTTTCCAAGCGGGTCCCGCGGGTAACGTTCCAGACGTGGACCGCTTCGTAAGCGGCGATGTCTGCAGCCCGCAAGAGATCAGGCGGCAGCGTCAGCGACCCTTCATAGTCCAAGTCTGCTTGGGTCACGGTGGCTCGATGAATCTTCGATCGCAAAAACTTACGATACATACGCTTGGGGGAGCCTGAAATTTTAGGGTAATGGCAGCCACACACAACATTGTAGGCCTCTAGTCTCGAATTTAAAGGTGGCCTCCGAACCCAGAGGTCCATGCACAAGACGCCAAAAACCACCACAATGACTAACACAACCCGCTGCTAGATAGCGGATATATAGAGCGTAGCCCCGGTGACCTGGCTTCCCGAGACGCGGAGCGATTCGGCCACGTGTAGCGCCGGCACTTCGTGACGGGGATTTCCGAGTCGCGGAGCGATTCGGCCACAGGCGGAGCGATTCGGCTACAGGCTGACGACCCGCGAAACTTTAGTCAGGATAAGGGGTTTGGATATTCCGTAGCCGTAGCATCGGTGTGGGAACGTGAATTCCTTGTGAATTGGACCCCATAACAGGGTGTGAAATTGGTTACCCTAATTAAAGTGGTTAGTTGGTCGGTGTGCATGCATTCGCAGCACTGACCGCTCAGTCGAACCACCTGTGGGAGGAAGAATTCTTCCTTGCCCGGTTGGCATTTATTTTTGCTTTGGTGCGGTGGTGGCGGCTGTGGGCCGAGCGAACTGGTCGGCAGAAACTTATCTTGAACTGCCTGATGGATCGCGATTTTTTACGCGGAGTGATGAAGATTCATGAACAAGTGCTGCGAAAAACTCAGGCGATTTGCGCTATTGGGCTGCTTATGCCTGGCCAATGCCATATGCTCGGCAACGACCATGGCACAGGATACCATCGGTGTCATCGCGGAAGCTATCAAGCCAGAGATTGCAGAAAAACTTAAGCTCAGCGAAGATCAACGCGCTAAGATGATGCAGTTGCTTAAGAGTCGCGAAAGCGAAATGCTGGGTTTAGCTCAGCAGCTTCGTGAATCACCACCCGACCAGCGACAGGTCATGCGCAACGAGTTTCGAACGGAAACCGAGCGGCGCGGCTATGCGCTACTGGATGTCGAACAGCGCAGTCAGTTAGAACGTATTCGCGTAGAAAAGCTGGGATTGCTCTCCCTGGCCGAACCAGGCATCGCCACCGTGATGAATCTGGCCGATTGGCAGAAAGCTAAAATCGCCGAACTGGTCTCGCGAGCCAACGCGTCGGCTCGCAGCGCTGACGCAGAGCGCGTCCGCGCCGATGTCCAGCGGGCGCTGCGCAACGAGATTTCCGAATCGCAGTGGGCCACCTGGCAAGTCCTGGCAGGTCAAAGCAATAGCGCGGATGTCGGCAATCCACAACCGCCAGAACGCAAGCAACCAAATCCCGCCGTGGCCAACGCCAATGCGGCTGGACCAGGCAGCACCGTGGCCAATTCCGCGGCTACCAGTGGACTATCCAGTGACAAGTTGCCGGTGAATTCCGTGCGGCTAAAGATGAATTTCCAGGCCATGCCCTGGGCCGAAGTACTGAAGTGGATGTGCGAGCAAGCCGACCTTTCACTAAAGGCCGATGCGATGCCTCCCGGATCATTTACGTACCGCGATAACTCGCATGACTATTCGGTTGGCGAAGCGCTGGACATCATGAGCGCGTCGCTGCTTGGCAATGGATACTCGTTGGTCCGTCGCGATCGCCTGCTGATGGTCGTCGACTTGGAAGCCCCGATGGTCAAGAACTACATCAAAGAATTGGCAGAGTTTGTGCCCATCGAACAACTCGATGCGCGCGGTGACTTTGAACTGGTCAAGTGCCTGTTCTTCCTATCGCGTTTGAATCCCGATGATGCCAAGAAAGAAGTTGAGCAACTGCTCAGTCTCCAGGGCTCGGTCATCAGCCTGCCTTCGACCGGTCAGATACAAGTCATCGATACGGCTGGCGTGATGCGGGCTGTTCGCGCGCTGGTACAACGCGCTGAAGACCCAGAATCGATGCGGGGTAGCTCGATTGTGGCCATGCCATTAAAGCACATCACCGCCAACGAAGTCTTGGATGTCGCTCGACCGCTTTTGGGTTTACCCGAAGGTGCCAACAGCAATCTCGACATCAGCTTAAGCATGGACACCTTTGGCAACACGCTCTTCGTCAATGCCAAGAAAACAGAAGATGTGCAGAAATTGCGAGATCTGGTCATGCATTTGGATACGGCTCCCACTCCAGTGGAGCAGGGGCAGATAGGACGCGAAGCGGCCGTCGTGCAAGTGCATGAAATCCTGGGATCCGATCCGGAACTGGCGTTTCGTGTTCTTTCGCAACGGCTGGCCAGCGAACCAGACGTGCGTATGGAAATGGATAAGGAAACCAACAAGCTGATCGTGCAGGCCCGCCCGACGACCCACAAAGAAATTGATGAAGTGCTACTGATGCTCGGTGGCCAAGGCAGCAACTTTGAAGTTCTCGATCTCAAGATGGACACTCAAGTTGCCATCGCGGCGATCGAAAAGTTTTTTGGATTGAGCAAAACGGGTACGGCCGATCCCACAGCGCCGATTATCGACGGCGATTTGATCACTCGGCGTTTGTATGTCAAAGCAAATCCCAAGCAATTGGAGCAGATCAAGACGCTGATCGAGAAGATGGAAGCCAGCGCGGCCAACAATGATTTGGGAGGAAACGTACGCATCATTCCGCTGCCACCACGAAAAGTGGATCGGGCACTGGAACAGGTAGAACGTTTGTGGATCGCCACCAAAAAACGTAACCGCATCCGCGTCGTAGAGCCAGGTGCATCCAGCGGCGAGAGCAGCTTTCAACAACGCCTGGTCGTGCCTGAAGAAGAAGGCCGTCCTATCTTCGATCGGGCAGCGGCAGAAGATTCCGACCTCAATGGCGTCGGCAAAGCAGGCAGTGAAGCAGCTAGTAGTGCAGCAGGCAAGGGAGAGGCTCCGGCTGACAAAGCCAATGATGCCCAAAGAAATGATGCCAAATCGAGCACCAAGGCCAAGCCGGAGTTGGTTCCCGCCCCGGCCGATCAGCCCAAGAAGACCAGCAGTCGATTGCGTCTGCCTAAATACGTCACACAACAAATTCCTGGCGATGACGCGCGCAGTCCTTCGGACGTCGCGACGTCTGATCAGGGACTGGACAATGCCGAAGCCGATGGAGACATTGTGGTCATGCCCGGTCCAGGTGGCTTGATCATCACGTCATCTGACACCGAAGCGTTGGCCGAGTTTGACAAGATGTTGCGAATGATGATGGACTCATCCTCTTTGGGTTCAGCCGAACCGACTTTTTTCT
>JADLDX010000197.1 GCA_020846515.1 Pirellulaceae bacterium | reverse complement strand
TGTAGCCGCTTCGCTCCGCAAGGCGGTTTGGGTGAGTATAACGCTGAACAGTTGATGACAACTGTTCGACTATCTGGATGCTTGCACAGTTTACACGGCACAATCACAATATGGGGTGATCGTTCTCAGCCAATTCATTCGCCCAAAACAAGTTCTAACTATGCGTTCTCGCTTCCGTCGAAAGCCGTCTCATTGGCCATTTTCCAGTGGTCGACCGTTGGGGACGCGTCGAGCTCGTCCGCTGGGATTGGAGTCGCTAGAAACGCGGCGGATGTTTGTCGTTGAACTCGTGGTTCGCCAGCCCGTCGTCTCGGCCTTTCTGGCCCATGCGGACGCCACCGGACTGAAGGTTGAAGTTTCCAGTCAACCAGCCGTCGTACTGACAATCGACAATGCAGGCGTGCGCCAAGCCATCAAAGAGATCGATGGCGTGTTGTACTCTGTGCAAGGTACGACGGTCTATCAGACCAGTGCCAGCACCGGTGCGACACAAACCTCCAGCTTGACGCCGCTGGCCGGCACCACGGGCATTGAAGTTCGCGACATAACGCTGGTCAATGGTGAAGTCACATTCGTGGGTGGATCGATTACCGGCGACACGGCTCCGACACGACGCACCATTGCGACGAAGTGGGACCTGGATGGAATCCCGACGCGATTGGGACCGGCCGGCGTGACGGGGCTGGCTAATTTTGTCACCACAGATGGGTTGATCGGCGGCTTTTACGAAAAGCCAACTGGGCAATATACGCCTTGGGTCAGTTCTCCTTTAGGTGAATTCGATTTGTCCAGATCGGAGTTACCCCAGACCATCGAGCAAATGGCCACCCGCACGTCAAACTCTGGCGAATACCTGGCTGGCTTTGAAGGCGACTGGCCCATGATCTGGCAGGCCTCCGCGGCCCCGGAGGCTGGTCGATTTGATTTGATCGTGTCCTCCGAACTGCCGCTGGAGTACCCCGACGACGCGATTGTGGGCTCAGCTGGACGTCGGTATCGCGTACTGGAAGAATCGCGCGGTGATTACAACATCTTTGGGCAATACGACGTGCCGGTAATCAACCAAGGACAGGTGGTCGGGCTTGAAACCCATTCAGCCATGTGGTCGATAAGCGGAGCCCGGCTGTATGACTTCGGTCCCAATACGGAAATGTTGGGCGTACAAAACGTGGGCAGCACTTACGTGGTAGCCCACCGCAACTCGATCTCAATTATCGATGAATTGAGCGTATCAGTCATTACGTTGGACGAACTGTTGCCGGGCAATCCGCCACCGGGCGTGACCCAGACAATCTTGGATGGCGGCCTGCTGTTGGCAGGGTCACCCGACCAGCCCATGTTAGGCATCAACTTTTCCGAGTCCAGCGCCACGTTCACTCGGAACAAGATCGCCTTAGTGGCACTCAAGCGACCAGAGACACTCGAGCTGGATATTGAGGATGACGGCATCTTTGATGCACAGTTCTTTGATCAGGACATGGCATTCTCTTCCTTCATTCCAATTGGCTATGGTCAACGCGATCTGCGGGCGCGCGTTACCTACAGCGATGGTTCGACCGCTACGGCCGTGACGCGTTACGAAGCATTACCGTTTGCATCAGTGCCCTCCGGCAACGTCGATCAACTGCTCTTTGGTGGCACCAAGGGGGACGATCAAGCCGCGATTAGTTGGTTAGGTGGGAACAGCTATCGCACAACGGCCGGCACGCGCACCCAAGACTTTAGCGACATCGATTCGATTGTGATCGATCTGAGTTCCGGGTCAGATACCCTGCTGCTGGCCGGGGGCATCTTGTTTGACCTGGCCACGCTGGCCGGTGTAGAAACGCTAGACTCCACTGGTACATCCGTCGAGACGATTGCTGGCATCGATTCGGAAACGGTTGGATTCCAGGTTGGTCCAACCGGTACTATGCTGATGAAGGTAGATCCACAGGATGTTGTCGAACTTTTGCCTGGTTGGACATTGAGAGAACCAGAACTTGTCAATGGCCGCGCCACGGCGCGATTAACGGCGGGTGCCATCACTCTCTTATTACAAACTGGGAACTTTACCAATCCGTTCAACGATCTGGACACGACCTTTGATAACTCGGTTACCGCGCGAGACGCACTTCTGGTGATCAACTATCTGAACCAGGTTTCCGGTGGCGCCAATCCGCCGATCGATGCTTACCTGGACGTCAATAACAACGGATTCATTACGGCACTGGATGTGCTGTTGATTATCAACCACATCAACAGCCAAGGAGCTGCAGAGGGGGCAGGGGCTACAACCTCAAACGCAGTAGTCAGTTGGCAACTGTTCGCCTCGTCGTTGGAATACACCCCAGCCGATCTCGATTCACTTCCGAATCAACGCAGGCGGCGCAGTGCAGACTGATTCATAGCATGACACTCACGGAACTGGCCTTACGGTTATTCGCGGCTTTGGCGGCCGGCGCCGCGGTGGGCGTGGAACGTGAGATCCGGGTAAAGACGGCTGGCTTCCGAACTCACATCTTGGTCGCGCTCGGAGCAGCGACCTACCTGATCATGTCGGCCAATGTCGCCGAACTTGCGGACCGCCCCAATGTGCCACCCCTCGATCCACTTCGCGTAGTGGGCGGGCTGATTGGTGGCATCGGTTTCCTGGCGGCCGGTGTGATCATCGAGCAGCGAGGCAACGTGCGTGGTTTGACGACGGCCGCCAGTCTCTGGATGACGGCTGCCTTGGGCGCGGCAGCTGGTCTGGGCCAGTTCTCACTTGTAGGTATGGCCGTCGCCATCACCCTGCTGGTGCTCTGGCCTATCCAGTACTTTGAAAAGCACTGGCTGGATGCCCAAGTCGCCAAAGACAAAGCCGCCCAAGATAAAGTTACCGAAGATAACCCTGCCGAAGCCGACTCACAGGAAACGGTTTTGTGAGCGAAGGCGGGATTACCGAGTGGGTTTACTTAGTGCTTGGCCGCCTCAGTTGGAACTGAAACCAAAGGGCACTAACTTTTCGCGGGCTAAGGGATTCTTGACGAACTGACGATAGCACTCGGGACAGAGATCGAAGCGTTTACGCTCGTACAATGGGGCTGCGTCGAGGTCATGATCGTCGTCTTCGACTTGATCGAGCAGTTCGTCCATTTCCAGCAAGGCGTCTTCGTCCATATCGTGCTGGCAATCTTCGCAATCAATCGTTGCTTCGATCTCCATTTTGACGACATAACGCACAGCATCTCGTCCTTCGATAGGACGTTTGCAGCGATCGCAACTGTAATGGATCATGGCCGCGGAATCTCTCGTTCGGAATAGATGAGGTTTCGTCGCGGACGCGGAGCAGCACAGGGGGAACACATCGGCGTGGGACTAAGGTAGCGTATAGAGGCCAAATCAATGAAAACAGTCTGTGTGCTGACAGCCCGCCGTACGGCGAAATGACGAACGCTCGTCACAGGGTTCATCCTAAACTGATCGAAGCACTTGCTGCAAGGGTTGATTAGTGTCAGATCCAAATCGCGGCCAGAAAAATAATTAGCATCATCGCGCCACAAAGCAGCTTACTGGCGGTGCCCAGCAAGCGTCCGATGAAGGCTGCGCCACCTATTTGCAACGCTGGTTCCCAGTCGCTTCCGGCGGTGCGTTCCCCATACAGCGCCCCTCCAAATGCCCCCAAGGCACTGCCCAGCAGCGACATCAGCACGTTGCCCACCACCGGGATTCCCGATCCGACCACAAAACCCAAGACGGCGCCAGCCAGTGAGCCGAGCACGGCCAGCCAGGTACTGCGTCTACTTCCGCCCAATTTCTTGACACCCAAGGCGCCGGCCAGAAACTCGAGCGTTTCCCCCGTCGCGGCCAATAGAACCAAGGTCAACAATACGCCCGGACCAATCGTCAGCGGCGTACCAGGCTCCGCCAAGTACCAGGCACCAGCGGCCAAAGCCACGATAAGCCAATTTCCGGGTAAGCCCAGGACGCTCCCGCACCAGGCCGCCGTGGCCACTGCGGAAATCGCCAGCACTACTATCCACTCTGTCATGCACTACTCCCAGAGATTGTTCGTTCAGGCAAGGCGAATATTGCCGCAGGTCTCGCCGTGGTGATTGAACGAAATCCTACACGGTTAAGCGGAAGCCGGATTGCAGGCAATCACTGGCTTCTGGTAGGGCCGGCCGTTAGAATGCTAGACACATTGCCACCGGTCGATGGTGACAAAGGGCATCCATAGATTTACCGCACAAGACGTACACACAGGGATTCATTCAGACTTATTTCGGGCTAGTTTCTTGCTAGTATCGGGCTAATGCAGTTCATCGAAGTTTTCACTTAGTGAAGTCGGAGGTGGTCATGTCGGAAGGCTCTGCGCTGGAATGCAGCGTCCTGGTCTTGAATCGATTTTACATGGCGGTGCGCGTGGTCAACGTACGACGCGCGATGACATTGCTTTATCGCGGTTGTGCCGAAGTGATCACGATCGAAGAAGACCAGTACTACAATTATGACTTCGATGCCTGGTGCGAGATCAGTCAGTTTCACGCTATGGAAAAACAACCTGGCGAAGATTACCTCAAGGCGCCCCAGTTTGATTTACAGGTGCCGCGCATCGTGCGATTAACGCGCGACGATCGCTTGCCCAAAAGTTCGGTGCGGTTTAATCGCAAGAATTTATTTGCCCGCGATAATCATGCATGCCAGTACTGCGGTACTCAGCGACCCATGGGCCAGTTGAGTTTGGACCATGTCGTACCGCGATCCTTGGGCGGCAAGACCACGTGGGAGAACATCGTCTGCTGCTGCCTGCCGTGCAACTCACGCAAAGGCGGTCGCACTCCACTACAGGCCGGCATGAAACTGCTGACCAAGCCGATCAAGCCCAGCAGCAACCCGTCGATGGTCATACCATTGACCGACCCACGCTACGCGAGTTGGAAATGCTTTTTGCCCAACGCGTCGGCAGTCGGTTAGTTTATCCACGTCGATAGACGGCACCCACGGGACGAACCGGCCGGACCGGGACAGGCGGCCCGCCCGGTATTTGCACCGGTTCGATGTGCAAACGCAAAGGCCCATAACAGTTATTGAAGTCATCGATGAACTCTTGTGGGTCTTCTTCAGGTAAACAGATCGTGCCGACAACTCGGTTGTCCTGGCGAATCAGCCCCGTCATGGGTTCCCGTTGATAACTTGACATTGTTTCCATCCATTTAGGGGCCAGCTGAACGTTCCGATCCATTGACCTACACAAAGTCTATCGTGCCACACAACTGTCAGGGACTGAGTCTGTGTTCACATATCTGCTCGCTCGCTAAATTTGCGGCTCGGTCATGCGAAACGGGTCGAGCGCTTCGCGCAGTGTGTCTTGAGGCAGGATACCCTCATCCTCGCACAGTTGTCGAATGGTCTTGCCCGTGGCGAAGGCGTCCTTGGCCAGCTTGGCCGCCTTTTCGTATCCAATCAATGGATTGAGGCTGGTAACCATCGACAAACTTTCTTCCACGGACGCTTCGCAGGCTTGTGGATTGGCTTCCAAACCATCCATGCAGAACTCGATGAACGCATTGACGCCATGGGACATTAGGTGAATGCTTTCCAACACCGCATGCCCCATGACCGGCATCATGATGTTCAATTGAAAGTTGCCACCGCAGGCACCACTGATAGTCACTGTCTGATCGTTGCCGATGACGCGAGCGGCTACCTGCATCAGGCTCTCGCACATCACGGGATTGACTTTGCCCGGCATGATCGAACTACCGGGCTGACGATCGGGGAGGATAACTTCAAAGAATCCGCAGCGTGGTCCCGAGCCCAACCAGCGAATGTTGTTGGCCACATTCATCAGTGTGGTCGCGATCGTTTTTAGTTGGCTGTGGCATTCGACTAACCCGTCGCGCTGGGCGTTGGCTTCGAAGTGGTCGACCGCTTCGACAAAGGCGATGCCGGTACGCTCCGCTACCGCAGCGGCTACGCGTTTACCGAACTCGGGATGCGTGTTGATGCCACTACCTACAGCCGTACCGCCCACGGGCAACTCCAGCACCGCCTCCAGCGCGACTTGAGCGCGTTGCACTGACAAGGTCAATTGGCGTGCAAAGCCGCCAAACTCTTGCCCCAGTCGTAAGGGCGTAGCATCCATCAGGTGAGTGCGGCCGATCTTGATGATCTTATCCCACTGCGTTGCCTTGTCCGCCAAAGAGGCGCGGAATCGTTCGAGGGCCGGCAACAGAGATTGCTTAATCTCGCAAGCGACTGCCACATGAATGGCTGTCGGAAATGTATCGTTGGTACTTTGGCCCATGTTGACATGGTCGTTCGGGTGAATCGGCTTCTCTTTGGCAAAGCGATCACCGCCCATCAGCTCGATCGCTCGATTGCTGATAACTTCGTTGACGTTCATGTTGCTGGAGGTACCCGAGCCGGTCTGAAAGACGTCCACGGGAAACTGATCGGCAAGTTGACCATCGGCCACTTCTAACGCGGCTTGCAACATGGCTTCGACTTGCTCGGCTGTGAGCGGATTCTTGCCGGTGCCAACCAACTTATTAAGATCGCGATTGGCTACACCGCAGGCATACTTGACCAACCCCATGGCGCGTACCAATGCAGGAGGTAACCGCCAAGAGGAGACCGGGAAATTTTCGACGGCCCGCTGAGTCTGGGCACTATAGTAGGCCAGCGCCGGGACGTTCACGTCACCCATCGAATCGCGTTCAGTTCTGAATTCAGACATTTTCCAGACAACATCTACCAAAGGGAACGAACTACCAAAGAAACCAGCATCCTACCGTACAGCTAGCTCGCCGTCCAAGTGGGGCCCGTCTGATCGTTCACGTTCCACGTCAAGAGTGTAGAATGACACCTCGTTTGTGCCAGGATCGATCTGCGCACCGACGGATCGACATCCCTGATCCATCCGCCCGAATTTAAAAATCGAATCTGTCGAATTGCTTATGCCTAAACCTGCTGGCGACAAGCTATACGAACCAAGCCTGGACGACCTGGACGACCAGCCGACCGGCGGACTGTCGACATCCATGACCGGCTGCGGTTATCTGCTATTCGTCTTGACCGTCACCACGGGCATGCTGATCACCAACGCCATCGTCTGCTTGTCGATCCATTCAGCCGTGATGAGCTTTGGGCCCAAGTACATGCGCGAACCCACCGGCTTCGGCCCGCACATCGCGCAACTTTTCTTCTTTATCGCCCCAGTTGTCCTGACGATCATCCAGTGGAACCTGCTAGACCGACTGAACCGTATGTTTCGTCGCGCCTAAAGCCGACGGATCTGTCCGTACTAGGATACTTCTTGTCGACCTGCTTGGTCTTTACGCCATCGGCTCATTGGTCGCTGAACACCAATCAGTCGCGATTTGCGGCCTCCGGGAGGTCGACGCTCCTGCGGAGACATGTTTACCAACCGCCCGACCATCCATGCCGATTGCGTTCGCCCATCGCGAACAGGAAGTGCCATGAACACAATCAATCGACATGGCCAATCCGTTCCGATCGCAGTTTAACTTCAAAGCAGCCCCATCTGCGCGCTTGCGCCAACCGCATACGATGATCGAAAAGGAGTCAGGTCTGGGTCGGGTCTCTTTTCCGCGAGCTGGGCGAACTAAGTATGCAAACTCAAAATAAATGAGACCTGACCCCATTTTCGTCGGCCAGCCTAAGACACTGGCAGAGGCTGTAGCAGGGTGCCCATGACCAGTTGACCGATTTGCTGGCCAGATGCCTGACCTGCAATATTATCGAAACTGAAATGGATGCCACCATAAATGCGGCTCATACCAGCTTCCAAGGCAGCTTGCGTGAAACTGGTAAAGGAGCGTACCGGCAGTGGGGCTATATCCTCGGCCGGTGGCCAGACTCCCGTACTGCCTATGTCGGCGCGTGAACTAAAGCTGATGTTGCCAAACAGTTCTGTCAGCACCGCGGCAGCGGCCGCACTGAACGTGCTGTGGCCCGAGGTGTAGGCGGGAAAAGAAGGCGTGTTGAGCAATGGGGTCCAATTGCCATTGGCATCGGTCGCGGCATTGCCATCGGTATCGGCCAGGCGAATCGCGTCAATCGGTCGCCAAACATTGTAGGCGTACTTTGCATCCCATGAAGCAATCCCGGCATCGGCCAAGGCGTAGTTCAGCAACGCCATCATCCGCGCATTTTCAATCAGCGTCTGGTCCTGCTGCAGCCCCACGTCAATCGCAATCTGATTCCAATGACCCGGCGGTGTACTGGTCCCTCCGCCGTCAGCCCAAAACTTGGCGATCACGGTTTGATCGACCGTGCGCTGCGTACTGGCGGTGTCGCCTAGTCGCCTGACTTCATCCACAGCGGCAGCATAGTCTGCGCTGGTTAGTGCAGGCACAGGGCCGGGTCGGAATTGATCACCCTCGGTCATGGCAAATGGCTTTACGCCCGGCCATTGCGGTAATGTAGCCGCCGTAAAGTCCGGCGCGGTCGGTCGCCATTGACCAGGCTGAGTACCAGGAGAATAGGTGACCGTGGTGGAGGAACCATCGTTGGCGCGATCTGCCAACATGGCGGCTGCGGCTTGTTCGCCTACCTGAATGCCCGCCGACTTCGCAGTACCCTCTGGTACTGTGGCCATCACTTCCGCCAAGGTCTTGTCCCACAAAACTAACTCATCAGGCGTATCGTACAGTTCGGAGGCAACGCGATGAGCAGCAGTGGCCGCAGCTGCCACTGCCGACGCGCCAGGTTGGGCACTACCACTAAACAAATAGCTTTCGAATTGCCGATCGACAGCATTGATGGCATCAAACATCGCGCCGTGCACCATCGCCAGATACTTGGCGACCATCGGTGGCGGTGGCTTGATCAACAGGCCCGGAATAGTGCTCGACGGTGCCGTGGTATGCCGCACCGTGGCCAACATCGCCGCATTCCAACTGGTCACCGCATCGCCCAGTCGCACAATGCGCTCAGTGGCCAGCGATCGACCGCGCGGATCCGAGACTGTGAACCGAAAATGGGTTATCGGTTCTACGAGTTGCACATGGATAGTGACCGACCCCGTTTCGGAGGCCGTCGCTTGACTAAAGAGCAGAGCCTGCTCACCCTCGAAACGCTCGACGCGAATCGTAGCATTGGGTGTCGCCTTTAGCTCATACTCGAACTCAGATGCCAAGACCACCTGGTCGCCGTTGAGATCGCTGGTGAGCTTAACCTCAAGACTTGGTTCAGCCGGAAATTGGTTGATGACATTGATGACTTGCAGCGCATCCAAGCCCGAGAGGATGCCATCGCCGTTGGTGTCACACAAAGCGCCGGTGTAGTCCACTGGTCGCTGGGCGGGCAAAGCACGCACCCCATTTTGATTGATGTCGTTGACGATCAACAGGACATCCAAGGGTATGACCAGTCCCGATGAATCGACATCCAGTGGATTAGGTGAGCTTTGCCAATCGCTAGCCAAGAGGCTACGACCTTCCAAGGTCTCGAACGATAGGCTAGCTTTTGATTTGCGCATCATCCAACTCTTTGGGATACCGGCCCAATTGGAGCACCAACTCGCATTATAGGCCGCTTCGCAACCGTCAGCGCCACGCCATTAGCCTTTATCGGCCGAAAATCCGGGCTAGCAGATGATACAAACGCAGAAACTGGCTTAAATGCGTCGGGAGACCTACGGCCTGTGCAATAGGTTAACCAGCTCTACTGGCGAAGTATTAGGGCCTGCTCAAACGTGAAGTAGAGGCGGCGCCGACGCCTCGAAACGTTCCCCGGAAAACTCAACGAAAAAAGGCCGGCACTCCTGGAAGAGTACCGGCCCAGTTTTTTCGAACAGTTCTCAGTGATTGAGATCCGTCAGCTTAGTTGCATCCGCTGCAGCTGCTCGCAGGAGCGCTGCAACCACAACCGGCGCTAACCGATGCACCACAGCTACCACCAACGCTCACGCCGCCACCGCAACCGGTGCTGCATGGAACGCTAACGGTTTGTGGAACCATAACGCACTTTTGAACTTGGATTTCTTTCTGAACTTGGACAGGTACACATACGGTGTAGTCTTGTACGCGATCTTCGGTCACGGTGTCGTACATAGTTACGGTGTAGGTGCGAGTCTTTTGTTCTGGCACGCAGACGGTGACAGTACGTTGACGGGTTTGGGTCGTCATGGTCGTTTGAGGAACTTGACGGGTACGAGCTTCGTCGACATAGGTGCAGAACTGAACCGTACGAGTGCGGGTTTGTGGCTGCATGCTGCACTGTTGAACGGTGCGGGTGCGAGTTTCTTGACGATACTTGGTGACGTTAACCGTACGAGTACGGGTTTCCATGCGGCACTTGGTAACGGTCACTGGACGCGACTGTTGTTCCATACGGCACTTGGTAACAGTGCGAGTACGGGTTTCAGGACGGGTCTTGGTGATGGTTACTGGACGGGTACGGGCTTCAGTGCGGCACTTGGTGACGGTCACTGGACGAGTACGGGTTTCAGTACGGCACATGGTCACCGAGTAGGTGTATTCCTGAGTCGACATTTGGTTTTGGTAAGTGGTAACCGGAACTTGTTCGGTTACGACGTTTGGAACCCAAACGCGACGGCAAACGGTGGTCGTTGCAGGAGCGCAACCGCCGCCACAGCCACTGCTTTCGCCGCAACCACCGCAACCAGTGCTGGCGCCACAGACACCACAGCCACCGCAACCAGTGCTAGCACCACAGCCGCCGCCGCAACCAGTGCTGGCGCCGCAACCGCTCGAAACAGGCACTTCGACTTGTTCAGTCTGATAGCTGCCCATGTCCTTGGTGCAAGTGGTGTAGGTCGTTACAGGCACACGGGTGCAAACTTGACGAGTGCCGGTGCGCTGTTCGGTGTAAGGAACTTGAACCGTGTAGGACTGTTCCATCGTCTCGGTGTAAGGCACGCTGACGTTGTAGGTCTGTTCGACGGTTTCGGTGTAAGGCACATTGACGGTGTAAGGCACTTCCTCAGTGTAAGGAACGCTGACCGTTACTGTGGTGTTGACCGTTTCTTGGTATGGAACTTGAACCGTGTAAGGTTGTTCCATGGCTTCGGTGTAGGGGACGCTGACGGTGTACGGGACTTCAACGCTGTTGTAAACAGGAACGTTGACGGTGTAGCTTTCTTCACGGGTTTCCATCTTAGGAACGCGAACCGTGTACGACTGCTCAACCATGGTGGTCACAGGCACTTGGACGGTGTAGTCCTGGACCTGCTGCTGCGAAACCATCTCAGTGTAGGTCTGCTCCTTGGTTTCTTGACGTGGAACTTGCTTGTTGACCTTGTAGGTCCGTTGGCGAGTTTCTTGCTGATACTGAGTTACCGTAACCACTTGGGTTTCGGTGACGTACTGAGGGACCATAATGGTCTTCTCGGTGTACTGAACGCCACAACCGCTATCAACTGCACCACCGCAGCCTCCAGCCGAGCCACAGCCGCTGCTCACCACAGCGCTACCACAGCTACTACATTGAGCGTTTACAAGACCGGCCGAACACAACGTCGCGGCTAGGCCCATCACATAACAGAACGGGCGAAACTTCATGAGGAACTCCTCTCGAGGAACGATTGGCCTAGCGGCCAGCCCAAAGCACAAATCGCCATGACTACATGTCCTGACGATACCTAAAAGTACGGTAATGCTAGAATCTATGTTGAGAATACAACGTGTCAATATGCACGCGTTGAGCAAGTTGGGAAAAAGAGGCAAAGTTTGCTTAATACCCGGATTGGAGAAGGCGGGAAACCAAACCATGCACCCGGTTTTCATCTTGCACTTGCTCGGGACACATGCAAAACGACCAGTTGGCTAGAGTTTAGCCGAGGTGTGCAGCAATGCGAGTAGGGGCCGGCAAAAAACTCTCAAATTTCGCCAGCTGCGCAACCGTTAAAGTCGGTGATTTGCCGACAGTGCTCATTCTGACCGCACCGGCATGGCGATGAACCAGTTGCCAGCTCCACCAAGCGAGGCATTTGCCCTTGCGGCGAAACGGGCGAGCGGTGATATCAGGCTGGGCCGGAAAGCACCATCAAGGTCGACATTGGGCACCTTGACATTGCTGCAATTACCCCTCTGTCCTATACTTAACATAGAAGTAGTGAAAGATTCATCCACCGGCGGGTAGTCTCGCCCAGGTTGTCGCAAGCAGGGAGCGGTCACTTGTCGCCTAAGAAAAAGGTGCTTTGGGTCGGACCAGCATCGGAACAGGCGTTTCCGGCGGGCCAATTGGCTGAGCACTTCGATATCGAACACGTTCAATCACCATTGGATGCCGTAGCGCATTTGGCTCAGGCTAAGTATAGCGGTGTGTTTTTGCATGGCAGCACATTGGCTGCCGAAACCAACGTCGTGCGTTTGCTTCAAAGCGAACGCATCCTCGATGGCATGCCCGACGGCGTAGCTTTGGTCACCGCCGAAATGAATATCACTTGGGCCAATCGCTGCATGCGGGCTTGGTCCAGCGTGGATGATGTGGTTGGCCTTAACTTCTATGCATCGCTGGGTAACCCGGAAATCATGGGGCCAGACTTCTGTCCCTTCCATACAGCGCTAGCTACCGGCAATCCAAGCAGTAGCACTTTGCAGACAGCGGACTTCAAGTACTTTCAAGTCCACGTGGCTCCACTACCCACCGCCGCCTCCGACCAGGCCGCACTCGTCGCTACCGTCAGTGACATCACCGCTGAAATTCTCCAGCAACAAAAACTGGCCGCTATTCACCAGGCCGGCCAGAAGCTGACCGATCTGAAACCCGATGAAATTTTCGCGATGGATACCAGCGCGCGGATCGATTTGTTGAAAGACAACATCCGCCACTACACCCGCGATTTGTTAAATGTCGAAGTCATTGAGATCCGTTTACTCGAGCAAACTACCAGCAACTTGATTCCACTGCTGAGTGTGGGCATCGATCGACAAGCCGCAGATCGTAAGCTCTTTGCGCGGTCACAAGGCAATGGGGTCACCGGCTACGTGGCCTCGACTGGCCAAAGCTATCTATGCCATGACGCTGGACAGGACCCTCTCTACCTCGAAGCCTTCAAGGGTGCGCGCAGCTCGCTGACTGTGCCGATCTTGTTGCATGAACAGGTCATTGGCACGATCAACGTCGAGAGCCCGCGGATCTGCGCGTTTAATGCTAGCGACATGCAGTTCTTGGAAATTTTCGCGCGTGACATTGCAGTCGCGCTGAATACCCTGGAGCTACTGGTCGCTCAGAAGAACAACACGGCCCAACAAAGTTGCGAAGCGATCCACAGCGCGGTGGCTCTGCCGGTGGACCATATTTTGCTCGACGCCGTCAACGTCATCGAACGCTACATCGGCCATGATCCGGAAGTTGTCCAGCGCTTGCAGCGCATCGTCCAGAACGCGCGGGACATCAAGCGCGTGATTCAACAAATCGGCCAGCGCATGGCACCCGTGGAGGCGATTCCGGCTGGATGTACGCAGCAGCAGCACGCCAAGCTGCGCGGGAAGCGCATTCTAGTCGTCGATGCGGACGCTACCGTGCGTAATGATGCTCATAATTTGCTGGAACGTTATGGCTGCATCATCGAAACCGCTAGCTCCGGAGACGAAGCCGTCTTATTGTTCCGCAATAGCGGCCTGGACGCGTCGTACGATGTGGTGATTTCCGATATCAAACTGCCCGACTACAGCGGCTACCAGTTAATGCTGCGGCTACAAGCACTGCAGGAGCAGGTACCGATGATCCTGATGACTGGTTATGGTTACGACCCCGGTCACTCGATCGTCAAGGCTCGTCAAGCGGGATTGCATCCTAAAGCCTTGCTCTATAAACCATTCCGCGTGGCTCAACTGATCAACGTCGTCGAAACCATTCTCGACTGCTACCAACCCCAAGTCGCTTAGATTTCCGCGGGCCTGTCGGCGCTGGCCCAAATTTCGCTCTCCTGTCTCTGGTGGCTGATTTCTCGGAAATGAGCCTTGGGATAGAACCTGTGTGGCACAGTTTTGCTGCATAACATGGCCGTTTAACCGCACGGCTGCTGGCTCGCTTGACGCCCCGACAAGCCTTGCCGAACTTCAATTAATCAGCGACGACCTCCAACCAACATGACTCAGTTCGTTTTGCTATCGGTTGTCGTGTTGCTGGGACATCTTGGCTGGTGGGTTTTCTGTTACAACCGCATCAACGCCACCGCGTTGCCTCGTCGGTTTATCAAGCGATGCGAACTCGGCATCATTCTGCTGATCTTGACCATCCCCGTCGTCATGGCTGCCACGCACTGGTCGGTGCTGACAGCCATGTGGCACGATCAACCGCTGGATGCCGCGGCCCCAGTGCTCAGCTTGTGGATCATCTGGTCGATCGGCACGGTCTTCATACTCGGCCCCATGTGGTTGGAGTCGCGTTTATGGTTGGTCCCGCCGAAGAACCTCACGCATCATGAATCGCACTGCGTCAATGTGGCGGATCAGGTATCAGAGCCGCTGACGGGCAAGTGGATCTCGCATGCCGCGCGTCGCTTGCCCATGAACGAGATCACACATTTGTCGGTGACTCGCAAACGCCTGGTGCTGGAACGCGAGTTTCCGCTCAGCTGGCAGCAGCTGACCATCGGGCACTTATCCGACTTACACTTCACTGGTCAACTAACGCCGGCGTTTTATCACTATGTCGTTGAGCGAATGCAAGAGATGCAGCCGGACATGTTGGTGATCACCGGCGACATTATCGACAAGGACCATTGTTTGGATTGGATCGAACCGATTCTAGGGCGACTGTCCGCGCCGCTTGGCCGATTTTTTTTGTTTGGCAATCACGAATGTCGCTTGACCAGCATCGCGGCGGCGGCCCAGCGGATGGACGCCATTGGTTGGACGGACCTGGGTCGACAGGATGGCAGCATTGATCCCGAGACACACGATGCAGATCCGCTCCACACGGTCGGACGGCCCAAGATCATTTTGTGTGGTAACGAAAATCCTTGGTACGAACGTCACGAAGGCGACCACTGGGAAAGTGGGCCACTATCGGCCGCGGACTCCGGTGACGCATTGAAGATCGGCTTGTCGCACACGCCGGACCAGCATCCCTGGGCGCGGTCGCTGGGGCTAGATTTATTATTGGCAGGGCACACACATGGTGGCCAGGTCCGCATTCCTGGCGTGGGACCATTGATTGCCCCCAGTCGTCATGGCAGCCGATTTGCATCGGGCGTCTTTCGCTTGCCACCGACATTGATGCATGTCTCGCGTGGCCTGGCTGGTACACAACCGCTGCGTTGGCGCTGTCCGCCTGAGATCAGTCTGTTAACTATTTGTCCCATCGCCGCCAACGTTCGAACCTTTTCGGCTGCCTGCCCGTCTTGACTACCAGCAGTCAAGAACGTACCTTCGATCCTGGAACGTCATGACTTCTAAACTGGGGTTCTAAACTGGGGTGTGGTGTAATGGTAGCACAGCAGATTCTGGATCTGCTTGTTGGGGTTCGAGTCCCTGCACCCCAGCTAACGAAAAAGGGGTCAGGTCTCTTTTTTCTACCTCAACTCGGTAGAAAAAAGAGACCTGACCCCATTTATTTGCGGGGCAAGCCGCAGGCATAGCGCGCGAAGTCAATCAAGCCCGCAAAGTGGTAATCGGGATCGACGTAATGCTCAATGACGTAGAACGCGAAGTAGTACGCTCGGCAAAATGACCAAATGCAGATCAAGAGCAGTAAAGCCGACGTGAGCGATTGCATCCGTGCCATCAGTAGACAGGCAGACAGCAGGCCAAGCACGACGAACAATCCACCCTTCATCCAGATGACACGTGGGTTGCTGAGGTCTGACATTTTGGCTCCACTTTCTACTGCGTATACCTCATCAAAGTGGTAACGCATCAAATTACTTTATATGTAAACTATTGCGACAGCGATTGACGCGGACGGTAATGAACGTCGCGATCGATCTTCTCGCGCACCGACGAGTGCAGCACGGCGTCCGGAGGCATGCGTCTGGGCCTATATAAGTTTGGCGCGAACCAGCGCATGCGCTCGGGCACTGAATAATGGTCCCAGTGGCGACGAGGCACATACTCCATTAATCTCCACAAGCCAACCGTCGACGCATGAGCGGGCGCCAT
>JADLDX010000196.1 GCA_020846515.1 Pirellulaceae bacterium | reverse complement strand
TGTTACTCAGAGTCAACTGCAGAAGTCTGATTGTCTGTCAATTCATTCATAGCCCCATCAACTTCTGACGTCTTGGGGGTGACTACTGACGGGCGGCTATATGCCGGACCGCGACCACAACCGACAGCCACCAGCAGTAGACCGCTGCTCACGAGGATGGCACCGTAGAACCGTGGGCCTACGCAGACAAGGCTCAACATACGCCTTGGTTTTGCCACAGCTGAATTCCAACAAACTGATCTGTTCAATCTGCGGTCTCCGCAACTTCTTGACCTGCCATCGAAGAAAGTGCAACAAGCAAGTCTCCATCAATATCCTCAGATAGTGGCTTTGTGGATCCGTCGGCGAATGCGAAATTAATCACCATCGGATGCATGCTTGAGAACTTTTCAACACGCTTGTGGCGGGCGTAGTTGTAAATCGGTCGATGCCATTCTGTCCATTGCGGGCCTGCGTTCCAGGAGATGGATCGCAAACGCCCTTTGGCCAATACAGGATCGGAGAATTGTCCGGTGACTTCGCCAAACATGATCGTTTGACTGAGGCCATCGGTGATATGGGCCGTGCGTGTTTCACTTCGGTTATAGAATATCCCGCGAAAGGCGTCGCGCGAGGGTACCCCCACTCCAAGACGACCCGCGCTGCCCAAATAGTTCGTCCGACCCAGCATAGATGGTTCGCTGAAACTATGAACCATACCCGTGGTGGTGGTGGTGCGTAGTTCCGTGACAGTCGAGCTGGAATTGGAGTAGGCATCGTCTGAGGGACACAGCAGCACTTCGATTTTGTATTGATGATCAGACCAGAGACTGTCACCATTGACGGCCCCGTTTGACCACCGCATGTAACGCGGATCGCCGGAAACTCGGATCGTGCTGCGTACACCTAGGTCGCGCTTGCGAGCCCAAGCGTGATAGATCTCGTCCAACTCCATAAACGGCATCAGAAAAACCAAGTGGCCGACATACGAATTCTCAGTGACCACCATGCCTGCTCTCACAGGCGTCTCACCCAAGTAGCCTGGCGGGAACTTTTTATGGGTCGCCTCATAATGATGAGCGGCCAACGCAAGTTGCCGCACATGGCTACTGCAACTCATACGACGCGCTACTTCGCGCGCGGCTTGGATCGCAGGCAAAGCCAAGGCCATGAGGATACCAATGATGGCAATCACTACCAGCATTTCGATGAGCGACAAGCCGTCACGAATTGATGGTCTAGAATCCAACATGGTTACGATGACTCCATCAGCAGGTGGAAGTATCAAACGAATCCTACGACAGCCAGTCAGTATCTCTAAGATGTCGATCTGAATGCTCCGGCGTAAAGCCAAGCAATGCCATATATTAGAGCGTCCCGAGGGCGTTTGGGAGCCCCTGAGCTCCTGCTATTTTAATCTCATTTGAGCCCGCGCCCAAATCTATCCGCCACCGGGATGCTAGTTTGACCGACAATCAGTTGGCGTTTGGGTCCACGGGGATACGGCCGGTCGGGATCGATTCGGTTAATATTTCTCGACCGATTTGCCGCAGGGCGGTCTGCCAAATTTCGTCTGGGGGTGAAAAAATGTCGTCTTTGGTTAGCTTCCAGACTAACCACCCACCCTGCTTGAGCTCTTCCTCCAGTTGCTGCGGAGCCCAGCCAGCATAGCCATTAAACACGCGATATCGGTTAGCCGACTGCGAGCAAACCTTCGCCAGTTCATCCTGATTGCTGCTCAGATATACGCCTGGTACGTAGGCAGTTTCTTCTGAGCTGGCTTGCTCATGAACCAAAACAATAGGCCCTTCGACTGGACCTCCGTGGTAGATGGGTTCGTTGTTTTCGACCTTTTCTTCGAGGATCTGTTCTAGCAGGGCACCGACCGAAAGATTGGTTGGACGGTTCAGAATCAGACCATAGGCGCCCTCGTCATCGTGTTTGACGATGTAGACGACTGAGCGCAAGAAATTCCGATCGGCCAGAAAGGGCGATGCCACCAGGGCCTGGCCTTCGACGAAGGTATTACTCACGAAACTTGCCGTTTAAATGAAAGCGCCGAGCTTCCCAGCATCTGATACGACCAGGGGCTGTGCAATGCAGTTGGAAAGCCACTTTATTACTTTACGCTAATAATTCGATTCTATGCACATCGACACTCGATGCACGTTGACAATCAATGCACGTCGACCAGTACTTAGGTTGGCACTTTGATTGCGTCGAGCAACTTGCGCACGACGCTTTCGGCACCGCTACGGTCGGCCCCTGGCAACATGCCTCGCGGCACGATGCGGTGTGAGAGTACGGGTACGCTCAGTTTCTTGATGTCGTCCGGAATGACGTAATCTCGCTGCTCGATGATCGCTAGCGCTTGGGCCGCGCGGTACAGGCTAAGAGCGCCACGCGTGCTGACTCCAACTTGAACCAATTCGCTTTCCCGCGTGGCATGCACGATATTCAGTAAGTAATCGACCAGCGATTCTTCGACCCGAACTTGCCTGACCATCGCCTGGGCCTCGACAATGCGTTCAGGTGATATGACAGCGGTCAGTTTCTCAACCGGCTCACCTTGTCGGTGCGAGACCAACAACTTGCGTTCGAACTCTCGAGCCGGGTAGCCGACCGTTAACCGCAGTAGGAAACGATCGAGTTGGCTCTCTGGCAAAAGGTAAGTACCTTCAAACTCAAAAGGGTTTTGGGTGGCGATCACCAGGAAGGGAATCGGTAGCGCGTGAGTCTGCCCATCTACGCTGACCTGCCCTTCGCTCATCGCCTCCAGCAGAGCGCTCTGCGTGCGTGGCGGGGCGCGGTTTACTTCGTCAGCCAAAACGACATTGGCGAACACAGGCCCGCGATTAAAAACAAACTGCGCACTACTGGAATTGTAGATGCTGCTGCCAACTATATCGCTAGGCAAAAGGTCAGGCGTGAATTGCAATCGCGTAAAGTGTCCAGAGATGCTCTTGGCCAACGCCTTGGCGATGAGCGTCTTGCCAACACCCGGCACATCTTCCAGGAGGATATGCTCGCCGGCCAATAACGCCACAATGGCCATTCTCACCACGCCGGTCTTCCCCAGTACGGCACGTTCTATGTTTTCTTGAAGAAGATTCAGGTCAGCGTTTAGTTGAGGGTCAATCATATATCGGCAATTTAGCTAGTGCTTTGGGCAGAGATCGACATCACGGGAGTCACTACAGCGCATCCACGAGTGATGGCAGGCCCAATGGTTCAAATCGTTTGACTATCGTAAACTTGTCTGCCGGTAGCGTCCACATGCTAGGCACGTCGACACGTCCGATTCGCGAATTAGGCCCAATTCGACCAGGCGGGACCGAAGAGCCAATCCAATGGATGCGGAGTATTTTAAAAAGCTCGGGGTATCTCCTCCGCTTTGCCTAACTTACTTTCCTGGGATTCGCGGACTGCGCGACTGATTCGGAGTGACTGACTCGGAGGCAGCGAGGGCGTTTTGGCTTGAGTGTTCCCATATTTTGCGAGAGAGTTCCTGTGGAAAACGAGTCTGTTTCCAAGGAGTCTAGCGATAGCCTGCGGCCGATTTGGTCGTACAAACTGCTGATAGGCTCCGTCGTTTTGGTCGGGCTGACTTATGCCGTACGTTTGATTGCTCAAGAGTGGGACAACAGCGTGGCCAATGTGCTCACGTTGATATTGGGCTTCTGCACGTGGCTAACCGCAACCTGGGGATTGGCCAGATCGCAAATATCACGCATTTGGTGGCGGATGTTGGCCGCAGCCCCGTTTGTGATTATCGGAGTGACTCTGGCTCGATATAGGGTGACTGGAATTGATGGCGAATTGGTTCCGCATTTCGCGCCGCGTTGGGTCGCCAAGGCTCAACCACCTACCGAAGCCTCAAAAGCAGATGGATCCCAACCCAGTTCGGGTATCGCTGCAGAACAACTGCAGCTAAGTGCTCGCGACTTTCCGCAGTTTCTTGGCCCCAATCGCAATGGAGTAGTACCGGAAACACAGCTCGAAACGGACTGGGCCAGTCACCCGCCGGAAGTCTTGTGGAAGCAACCCATCGGCACGGGCTGGTCCGGTTTTGCGGTACAGGGTAACGTCGCTGTTACACTGGAACAG
>JADLDX010000195.1 GCA_020846515.1 Pirellulaceae bacterium | reverse complement strand
CAAGTTGCCGATCGATCGAATCTTCGAGCCGTTGTAAACACTGGTCGCGACGAGAACGCCGTTCAGATAGATCTCCAACCCAAAACTGAATCCGACAATCGTGATTTGATTCCACGAGTTGCCCAGCAGCGAAGGAATTAATTCTAAGCCGCTGTTCAGAGGCACGCCATTTTGGTTGATGACGCCAACGTTGTTCGTTCCTGAGGGGATGTGAATGAACTCTTCGACCCCAAATGTCTTGAACAGAGTGTTCGCCGCGCTAGTATCGATCAAGCCCCGGAACCAGGCACTGGCGGTCCAGGAGGGGCCCAAGTCGATCCCTTGGGAACTCAGCAACAGCACGTCGTTGACACCGGTGAACTGGGCTGCCGCTCCTCGCTTGCCTGACGCTGCCGAAACTATGCCAGGAGTTAGCGTGGCATTGTTGTTGTTCCCCGATAAATCCTGGCCTAGGTTGGTCGCATTGTCGAAGGAATAATACACGACCGGTGTCGGCAAACTGACATCAAAGCCGGTTCGCGGTGTGTCGACAACATCGGTAAACGGTGCGGCCAATTCAGGCAGGAACACTTCGGGTAAGGCGCTAGTTGGGAAGCCAGCTGGTGTGCCAAACGAGGCAGGCGCGAACAAGGATGTCGAGCCGTCGGCAGGCAGATTGCCAAACAACGTGTCGGCTCCTCCGCCACCATTGAGCTCATCGTCACCGGGGCCGCCCACCAGCCAATCATTGCCCTCAGCGCCATCCAAGATGTCGGCCAATGGCCCACCAAACAGGGCATCGTTGCCGGTCCCACCATCAACGCGCAGGGCCGCTATGGTTGCTTGTTGCTCGAAGTCGCCCAGTTCATATCCGTACGCCGGGAATTGGCTGGAGCCAGTCAAGCCAAGACGGCCGGTGTTGAATATGGCCGCGATGGTGGCTGGCGTGCGGGCTACGCTGAAAACGCGCACATCATCGATCAATCCATCAAAAAACTCGGTGGCCGCCGTGCGACCGATGGCAAAGTTGTTGCTGTTGGGCACAGCATGCACACCCGCCGCGGGCACGTCGGACGCAACTTGAACGCCATTGACAAAGATTCTTCGCGTTGTGCCATCAAACGTGGCCGCCACGTGGTTCCATGTGCCCGCTAGATTTTGTATCGAGACCAGGTCATTGTTGCCCCAGCCATGACCGAGACCCGTACTGCTCAGACGCAGCGCCGTGACCTGATTGGTCGCACCATAGTTGCCCCAACCAATGATACCACCATTGTGCATCGTGTCCGGCTTGATCCAAGCCGCCACGGTATAAGGGGCGTTGCCAATCGGTACGGACGGCGAGTTCACTGAGACAAAATCGGACGTGCCGTTCAGGGACAAGGCTCGATTGAATACGAAGTTATCCGCTACGGTCAGCGCGCTGGCCTGCAAGGTGCCGTGATTGTTCTTACCGCTGATATCAAGCGCATTGTTGCCATCAAAGGTATAGTGGGCTCGCGCAGACGTGTCAGCTGCGATGCCCAGTGGCAGGAACCGGAAACCAGCATCCGCTCGGAAGACGTCATCCCCTGCCCTCAGGCTGACGACACTATTTTCAACGTCATGCGTTTGATAATAAACATGCTGCTGCTGATAGACCGTCAGACCATTGGCGTCGGTGGTAGTTCGGAACGACTGCGTACCAATATCCCACACCAGGTCCGTCAATTCATAGCGATGCAATTGTGAATCATATTGCACTGCGACGTAATCGGGCACATCGAATCCGCGTCGATCGGTGTCCCCACCCAGGTACAAGACTCGGTCATTGCCAGCGCCACCGAACAATTGATCGCTGAGCGTCGTTAATACCGTCTTGGTGGTGGGATCGAAATCGGTATTTGGTTCGCTGCCCAGTAGCGGCAACGCGTCGGTGATCAACTGGAACGTATCGTCACCGCTACCGCCAAACATCAAATCGCTGGCACCGCGATCCTGGCCGCCGATCAGCACGTCGTTGCCCGCGTTACCAAAAATCCAATCTTCACCTGCTCCACCACGCAAGATGTCGTCACCCGTGTTACCCAAGATGACATCGCGACGTGTCATGTCATTGCGTACAGCCAGATCCAATTTTGGAATCGTAGCCAGGGTTGTCGTCGAAGTGGTACCTAACAGATTCAATCGCAGACCATACGTCGTCGGTACAATCCGCGGTGTGGTGACCTTCAACAAGTAAACCTGGTTGGCGTTCAAGCCGCTGAGCGCGATAGCCCCTGCATTGCCGGTGGTTGTGCCCAGTTTCAGTCGATTGGCAACATTGCTGGTGTCGCTGCCCTCGACAAAGATTTCCATGGCCAGAGCATCGATGCTCGAACCGCTGGCTAGATCGATCCGAGCACTGGCCGCTGGTGTGCTGGCCAAGGTGAATCGGTACCAATCGACATCGTTGGGACTGTCCATACTCAGTCCATTGAACTCCAACCCACCGGTGCTGGCGGGAGTTCCATCTGCAGCTTGCAATACTCCGTTGACGACACTGGTTAAGGTGAAGGCTTGATCAGGTAAATCATTGCGACCTTGCACGCCGTTGTTGCGATTGATGGTGCGTTCGGTTTTATCCACCAAGATCGAATTGCCGGTTCTAATTTCGACGACGTCATCGCCGGCACCAGCATCGATCCAGACAGATTTTTGTACAGTTGGTCCCACCGTAATCTGATCATTGCCTTCAAGGGCGTCGATCAAGATGACTTGGAAATCGCCTTCAGGTGGTATGATGCGCGCCAGCAATTCGGCATTCACGCGTTCGACGGTAGCCGAGCCAATGCGCGACAATTCTTGAGCGCGCGAAGCCACGCTTTCGTCGGATAGCAACTGATCGACGCGGAACTTCAATGTGTCCGCATCCCATACGGTGTTGCCCTGACTGTCCGTGGCATTAAAGTCCAAACGCACTTGTGCGGCGAAGCTGAAGTTGCCATTGTTGTTGGTCAGCCGCGTAATCAAGTGATGATCGGTCAGCAGGCCGGGTTCGGTCACAAAGTCAACACGAATTTCATCCGCAGCGTTGGTGCCACCAACATACCACACTTGATCCGATTCGCGTGCGTAGCGTTTCCAATCATCGCCGGCCAGACCTTCATCCAACGATTCGAAGGTCGTTCCATTAGCGCGGAACATGGTGTCTTGTCCACCATTGCCATACATGAAATCGACAACTGTGCCGCCGAACAAATTGTCCGCGCGCTCGCCACCGAGCATGCGGTTGAGACCTGTGTTCTGCAGCGTATGGGCGATTCGTCTGGGACCGGTCAGCAAACCATCGTCCAAATCCAGAATGCCGTTATCGTTCAAGTCTCCGTCGTTGGTGAACAACCTGCCTTTGCTGTTGGTGAACAAGCCAAACTGGCCACACGTGGTGGGATCAAAACTACAAGCATAAAGATTATTCGTGCCCAAACCGCCGATGAGATCATCGTTGCCTCCGCCGGCAAACAATTGATCAGCATCTGTGATGGATCCGTTACCTTGATCGCCCCACAAACGATCATCACCCGAGAATCCGTACAGCGAGTCGCTGCCCAGGCCACCGTCCATCTGATCACGGCCGTCGGACCCCAGTAACGTGTCATTGCCGCTATTGCCATCGATGACGCCCACAAAATCGCGTGAACGCCGCGTCAAACTGGATGTATTAACCGGCAAGAATCCCGCTGGAATTGTCGACGGGCTGATGATGCCGGCATCGATGGCTTGCAGTGAATAGAAGCCGAGTGTATCACTGCTCGCCAGACCCGCTATGCGGAATTGTTCGATCAGAAATTCGCCGCTGGCGTTGAGCATCGTCACCGGTATTTCCTGAGTCGCCGCCGTGCCCACTTTATACAAGACCGAAGCCTGAACGCCACGCTGACCGATCAGGATCGTATCGGCACTGGTCGTACCGCTGATCATCAGCACATCGGTGGCGTTATCGTCAGCAATGTCGCCGACGGTAAAGTTGCCGAAGTGGCCATCGATCGTATCGTTCAGCAATTCATCGGTGCGCAGTTGGAACAAATCGATCCCCGAGCCACCATACTGCAGATCCAGGCCGCGCTGTCCGTCGATGAAGTCGGTGCCTGAACCACCCCAGATGATGTCATCGCCACCGCCGCCATACAACTGATCTTCGCCACCGCCACCGAATATTCGGTCTGCGCCACCGTGCGTATCGGCTCGCGTAACCACATTGGTCACACCCGCTGGCAGAATGACGTTGGCCTGCGCATGGGTCGAATTGTCTGGACCAACTGTGATATCGCCAGCCACGTAGTCGTTGCCGTCGCCGGCGTCGAAGACTTCGCGTCGAATATTGCCATACAAGAAATCGCCATCATCGCCACCGAACAACTGATCGCCGATCAACAATGTTTGGGCAATAAAGTTCGCGGCCGTGATTGTGGGCGCGTAGGCATACAGGCTGTCTCGCCCTTGGCCACCAAACAATCGCTGGCCAGCCTGAACATCACCGGCCGATCCGGGGCCAGCTTTCAAAATATCGTCACCATCGTCGCCGTAGATATTGTCAATGCCGCTGTCACCATTGACGATATCGTCGCCGGCGCCACCTCGCACCACGTCATCTCCGATACCGCCGTCGAGAATGATTTCGTTGCCAGCCCCGCCGTCCAAGTAGTCGGGCCCATCACCGCCGGTCAACTCGTCTTCCTGTGAGCCACCCAGTAGTACGTCGATGCCGGTGCCCCCGAGCAATCGATCGCGTCCGTCCTGAGTTACACCATCGATGGACAGCCCGCCGAAGATAGCTGGTGTCACCCGAACCGCTGGGACATAACCACTGGGATAAAGCGCTTCAACGGTCACGAAATCAGGCGGCAAGACAAAGTCGCTGGTATTGAGTTCGTAGTCTTCGCGCCGACCGACGGGCAGACCGCCAAACATCACATCATTGTCCGCTCCACCATCCAATACGTCATCGCCTAACATGCCCACCAGAAAATCGTTGCCGGCCTGGCCGCTGAGCAAATCGATTCCAGCACCACCGAACACGTCGTCGTCACCACTACCGGCCAGTACGGTATTGTCGCCGTCGCCTGTATAGATAACGTCGCGTCCGTCCAGCGTAGTTATGACATCGTTGCCATCGGTGGCCGCTTCAAACAGTGTGGCAGACGTGGCCACACCATTGATGAAAGCAACTGCGCCATCATCACCGAGCACAAAGTTATTGCCGCCCCCGGCCAGTACTTCGTCGAAATTGCCCCCGGCCAGTACGGTATCATTGCCCGCGCCGGTGGTGAGCCTATCCAATCCACTGAGGGACGAAATGATCGTCCGCGCACCGGTGAGAACATTGTTGACCAGTTCGACTGCGCCGCGGTCGCCAACGATTACATTGCGGCCGCCTGTGTCTGTAACCACATCGTTGCCCAAGCCAGCGATGGCTACGTCGTTGCCTGTGCCCAGCGTGATCGTGTCGTTGCCTTCGTTGGGACCGATTAAAGATTGGATCGAGGTGTTGCTGCCGGAACTTGAGAGCAAGACCACATCCCCGGCCACAAAGTTGTTGCCGTTGCCAACGACAATCGTATCATCACCCAAGCCACCGAAGACCAGGTTGTTGCCACTGCCGCCTGTTAGGCGATCATTGCCAGCAAAGGTGGTCAGGATGCGAACGGATGTTACCAGTCCGCCTGCCGAGGTGATCTGCGCTGAATCACCTACTAGCAAGTCATTGCCGTTGCGGCCAACAATGGTATCGTCGCCATCCATACCGAAGATGCGGTTATCAAGGTCATTGCCCGTCAGCGTATCGGAGGCAGTTCCACCGACGATGTCCTCGATTCCGCTAACTGTCCCGATGTGGTTGGCACTGGTAGAAAGATTGACGGTGATGGGGACCGACCAATCGATAAAGCTCAGCACATCTCGGGTTCCCGAACCACCGCTGGTTGTGCCGGTCAATCCGGAAAAGGGCGCCATGATGAAAGTGTCGTCACCCGAACCTGAAATTGCCGACTCGATCGATTCGAAGTCAAACAATGGGACGGTACCATTGACAAGTCCCGCGTTCGTAGAGTGCACCTGAACAGTGAGGGGTATCGCAAAGCTGGACAAATCCAGTCGATCTGCATCGTTGCGCCCAGGCGTATCGGTGCCCAGCAGCTTGCCCGATAACCGGCCGCTGGCTGACACCACGAAGTTGTCATTGCTGTCACCGCCGGTCAGATTCTCAAAGCCGGTGAACGTGAAGGGAATGGTGGTACCAGTGTCCAAAATAGAACCGGCATTGGGATTGGTAATGTTCCACGTGGCCGTCACACTACGACCGGTCAGTTCATCAGCGCTACTCGCGCCACCGATGACTGCTTCGATACTTTCAAACCGCGGTACGCCTGATGCGACGCGTGTCTGTCGCTGAACATGTACTGGTTGCAAACTGGTATAGGCGGAGTAGTCCAGTGTGTCCGTACCGTCGCCAGCCAGGATCGAGCCACTGATTCGGTCCTGACCGTCGAATACGAAGCGATCGTCTTGATTGCCCCCGACCAGATTCTCGACCTTCTCAAACAGAAAGGCAGCGTTGATATTGCCTTTGTCCACGCCTGTCAGCGTCCACACGTTGGTGGAGCCAGCGCCGATTACGGTACTAACAGTCAGCGTATCGTTTCCGGCGCCCCCGATGACGCGTTCAATGCCCGACACTGGTTGTCCAGGCTGATCACTGTTAACCGCATTAGCGCCGCTGGTGGCCGTGAGCGCATTGCTAATGGCGAGGTTCGCGGTAACGGAGCTGAAATCAAAGGTATCGAGAGTGTCGGGACCGAGGGCCGATTCGGTAATGGAATCGACTCCCCAGTTGTCAGCAAATACATAACGATCGTTGCCCAGTCCACCGGTCAACACATCGTTCCCGTCGCCGCCCACGAGCACGTCTGCCCCACTGCCACCGACCAGGATGTCATTGCCCTCGCCGCCAAATAAACGCACCGGCACTGTCACACTTGGATCAATGGTGATCTTGTCATTGCCATTTCCACCGGAGAAGAAGATACGTTGTACGCCCTTAAAGATGCGTGTCTGCGTATCGGGTTGGCCATCACGATTCAAATAATTAAACGTGACGTTGATGGCCGGTTGACCCGCATCGACTGTTTGCGTGACCGTGAATTCTTCATTGGGATCCGTACCGTAGAGCGTACTACGTCCTTCGGCATAATCGCCGGCGTATAGCAGCAGGGTTCCATTATCGAAGTCAGATCGACCTGCAGTGACTTCGCCTAAGCCTGGCGCAGCGCAACTGTGATTAAACTCAAACAAGTTAATATCGGCAATTGTGATACTGTCGCCGCCCAGCAGGGCAACTTCGTAGTAAGCGCGAACGAAAGCGTTGATCGAACCACTGGCGTCAAAGACGCAGATACCGGGGAAGTCGGCGCCGGTGGAAGGAGTTGGCATCAGGGAGAATAGATCCACCAACTCATCCAGGTATAGTTTTCCGTCTCCATCCAAGTCATTCCAGTTCATACCGATGTTGGCGCGCACACCGCCTTCGATTCCGGCCTTGGCCACGGTTAGATCGATGGCCGCGCCTACGCTCGCCTCCAGGCTCAGACCAAATTCATCGATATCGGCACCTGAGGTGACGTTGGCCAAATCGCCAAAATAGAATCCATCAATAAAATTGCCAGTTTTGGCGATCCCACGCGTATCGAAGCCAATCGAAAAATCAGCGAAAGCTTGTAGCTTGGCATTGAAGGTGGCAAACAAAGGCACCGGCGGAATCGGAATTGGTCCAAACCGCATACTGAACGGTACATTTAAATCAAGTCTCGGAATATCCCATTGAATTATGTCAGCCTTCTCACCAGTAAACAATTTGAAGATGTTCGAAGGGTCAGACAGTAGTGGAATCTTGATTCCCAAACCGCCTTTACCTCGCGCGTCACCCTGCCCCGTTAAGCGACTGAGCATCGACTTACTGCGACCAAGCCCCGGATTGGTCGTATTAGTTGATTGATCAAGTATATTGGATGTCGGAGCGCCGTTTGGGTTGGTTGGAATCGTCGTGTCCAGCGAATTGGTCCGGACTTTGACGGCTGTATTTTTGTTGGTCAAATCGGTTGATCCACCCTCGGTGGTCGTATAGCTGGCCGTGATCGTACCGGTCTGGGCTGCGGTGAACACGATCTTGCTGCGGCTGATGGTGCCGTCTTTGAAACGCACAAGCTTGTAGGCCGTGCGCGGCAGTTCGACACCGTTGCGGAAAACGCTTACCGGCGTACCAGCTCGAGGGTTGCTGGGCAAAATGCGCTCCAGCGTGGTTCCGGTCGTGGCCACATTCGTCACTGGCAATGGCTTGCCGGTCACATAGAAGGTGCCAAAGTTGATGATGATGTTGCTGCCATCTTGGGTGGCTTCGTCCAGACTATCGATGAACTTGAAGGCCTCCTGCAGTAACCCCACGACCTTCTGGGCTTGCCGCGCAATCGCGATGGACTGTTCGGTTCGACTGGCGCCGACGATACCCAGAGTCAAAAACGTCAATTCGGGGCCATCCAAGAGTTCCGACAGGTCATTTAAGCCTGGAACTGGTGAAGCCAGAAAATCGATTAGCGGACGAAGCGGGCCTACGTAGGTCTTGTAGCCATCGAATACAGGCCTAATGACAGTCGTTATAAAACTGCCCATGTCCAGTTTGGCATCGCGAATGGCAATGTCGGGCAATCCACCGCCAATCAAGCCATCGCGCGTGGTTAGACCGATGGCCCAGTCGAGCGTCAGGTCGGCGGTAACCTTGGGCAGGCCAGCACCAATTTCCGCGTTCATGCGCAAATCGGCGTAGGCTTCGGTGGATATCCCCGCGTTGAACAGCGTCTTCTTCGGCGTCTGCCGGATCTCGCTGAAGGTCAGTCGGTGTCTGGGGTCATTATCGGGATTGGCGATGTCAATAAAGATATTGCCTGACAGGCCCGTACCTTTCGATAAGCGGCCGTTACCATCGATATCGACTTCGGTCAGCAAGTCGCTCGTGTCGCCGTCGCGATTGTAATCGAACTGATCAACCGCTTCATTTAATCGCGGACCGCGTCCCGGGCCGCTAGTGCCATCGTTGATGATGCCATCGCGGTTAAAGTCTTCAATAGCATTGCTGGTGGCCGAGACATCCAGGAAGAACAGTTTACCGGCTAACGTGGTGCCTGGTTTTAATCGTAGATCAACGGCCAGACCGATCTCAGGTGTACCGGCCGATGGCAGGCCACCGCTGTAAGTCACATTGGGATTGAGTTGGAAGAAGAAGCCGCGTTGCAGATTGATGCCAAATCCAAAATTGAAGTTGTAACTCCAATCAATCTGCACACCGCCGCTGGTCGTCAGATCAAACGCCATGGCGTCGACGCCCAAGTCAAAATCAACTTCCAAGCGGTCGTTACCACCTATCGTCAAATTGATCGCAAATTCAAGATCGGCAGGCGCTGTGGTGACCGGATTCGAAATGACGATGTTGACGTCGCGGGCATCCGCCTGCTCGGCGCTGTTGATGACATTGGGATCATCATGCAATAGAGGATTCAGCCGAAGCACATTAGCGCCGCCAGGCCCCAATGAATTGAAGATCGACGATTGAATCTGAAACTTGAGGGCATCCACACTGCCGGTAACTCGATTGAGTAGCGATTCCAATTCGTCGATCATCCGCTTCAGCTTGCCGACGAACGTGTCATTCAGGTTGACATTGTCGCCCACCAAGGGCATCTTCTGTAACAAGTCATCCTTCACGCTGGTTTCGATTACGCTGACCAGCGCTCTGGCACCAGAGACCAATTGCTGCAGATTCATGCCGCGCAGATCGGTCAAGCTGTTGATGAAATCTTTGACTCCGTCAAACCGGATACTCACCGCGGTCGGATTGTTCAGACCCACGACCACGGTCACGGCGTCTTCGATCGGCGGCTGGCCCAACAGGCTGGCATCCAGGGATGCCAGCGCCATACCATTCAGCGTTAAGTTGAACTTATCGGCCAATGGAATCGTGGATGAGAATACCTGCGCGAAGGAAATGCCGCCGATCGTGTTGGCGTCGGCAGGCACCAAATCTGGATCGACTAGAATGCTGATCGAAGCATTTTCAGGACTGGTCGCCGTGGCATATTCGACTTGTGTACCCGCCGTCGTTGCGGTGCGGAAACGCAACCGTGCCGGCGATACAGTTGTCTCCACGATATAGTCCACGCCCACATCGGTTAGGAGATTGCCTCGTTTCAGAACTACGCCGTTCCGTGTGACGACGACCAGATTGTCCAGCGCAACAGCCGGCAACTGGAACTGGGTCACTCCGTTGGCAATCGGCGTGACGGTTGAACCGCGCAGTCGCATTTGACCCGTCAGATTGCCTTCGATACCGCCAATCCCAGCTGTGACTGAAACAGCCGAGTTGATCGATGTACTCAGAACGATCGATGTTGATTTCAACAAATAGGGTGTAAAGGTACTAAAACGGAAGCCGAAGTCGAGATTCAAATCAGCGGTCACTGTGAAATCGACAGTGCCACCAGTGCGCACAGTGACCGGTCCCAAGTCCGGCAGGTCGAGATCGAAATCTACCTTTCTGGTAATCGATTTATCGATATCCATCCGAATCACTGCCGCAGCTTGAAAGCCGGCTACGTTCGCATCGGCATCCATGAATTCGATTTCCAGTGCAAACGCATTGGCCGGCAAACCTAAGCGATCTTTGATGGCATCGCCAATGATCTTGCCAAGACTACCGCGCGAGGCAATAGCGCCGCTCAGTTCGGATAAGGTCACGTTCATGTCATTGCGGCCAACCACACTGGCGGGAATACCCAGCAACGTGTTGCGCAGTAATGTCGTGGCCGCGATCAAGGGACCTGTGGTCACAAAGGTTAGTTGCTGAACCTCGCTGGTCGTATTGGCTGCGCCTTGCGTAAGGGTTCGCGTTTGAACGGCGACGCCAGTGGTGCTGGTTCCCTTGAGCGAAGCAACATCGCCTAGCGCCGCGTTAAAGGTTACCGTGTAAGGACCGCCACGTTCGCCCGTTACGGAATCAATGACGTTGGGTCCAAACAGTCGCGTCAATTCATCAAAGACTTCGCTGGCGGCTGCGTCGACTGGAATATCGGCTTCTGGGGCCACCGGCGGAGCTTGGGTCAAGGACAGACGGAACACATGATTCGGGTTGGCTGCCGACTTGATCTTGGCAATCTGCTCGCGAACCGTTTCGATCTGCTCAGGCGTGCCGCCCAGTCGGGTAAGCAATTCTTCCAGCTCGAGAATCTTGGCATCGATTAATTCAGCATCAGGTCCGCCCAATAATTCTGCTGCTGCGTCGGCGAGACTGCCCACGACATCCAATATTTCATTAGGCGTTTTGTTCACCACCGGCACAACTGTGTTCAGGCCACTCAGGTCACTGCTCTTTAGCAATTCCACGACGCGCTGAATCACGCCCACCAGGTCGGCGACTGAGAAGTCTTTGAAGCTAGAGAGTGCGGCTTGAAAGTTGTCTACTTGAAACTGTAGATTGGGTTTGAGGGAATTTACTTGATTGGTCAAGTTAACTTGGATGGCCAATGGCGACGAACCACCGGGCAAAAACTGAGGTGGCAGGAAAGTCAACAAACTGCCGTCGATCGGCAGAACAGTGGAACCTCCGTACGTAAACGAAGGTGTCAGAATTTCACCGAAACCAGCGGTACTGAAATCGCTTAGCCGCAGTTTGCCATCCAGGCTTTCATCGCCAGGCGTGTCGGGATTGTTGACATCGGTCAACGTCAGCGATGCATTGATGCTAAAGTTCAATGTGCCGTCGACAATGCCCAGATCCAAGATGCCCAAGGAAGCGATCAGGCTAATGTCATCGGCTTCAATGCTGACGTTGGCAAACGCTTTGCTATTGCCAGTCTTGATATAGAACTGATCCGTGATCGGAGCAGACAGCAATGATCCGCCGCGTAAGATATCACCGTTATTAGTTTCGTCGGCCGGTGTGCTGGGATCATCGCTGACAGGTGTTACTTCCGTGATAATTCCAAGAATGGAGCCGATGGGGCTGATACCATTTTCATCGCCCGCGGCCGTGACCTTAAATTTGTTAGCGGCCACCTGCGTGGTCTTATCGCGCAGTTGAATTGCGTCTCCCACAAAGGTAACTTCTAACACGCTCGGTCCACCGGCGGCTGCTTCAATTCTCGACTTGACGTCGCCGAGGGTTTGACTGAAGTCCAGATCGACGGTGAACGTCGTGCCATTGCGTAGTAGAATCGACAGGTCGGGTTGATTGCTGGTTTGACCAGTCGTGAATCCGAGAAATCCAGAAGTGCCCGCGCCGATCGTGAATCCATTGATCGCCTTGGCATTGGCCACAATCAATAATCGACCGTCAAAGGCTTGAACTTCCAGCGGTGCAATGCCGCCTACGCTAGCCAGTCCTGGAATGTTGACCGCGCGCAACGCATCCGAGAGATCGCGAGCCAAGTCTGTCAAGCTGGTATTGTCCGCAACCTGCGCAGCGGGAATTGTTACGCTGACGTTGTCACTCAAGTTTCCATAGCGACTGACGGCCAGCGCGAGAGTTAAACTGCTGGCCGTGGTCCCGCGTCCGCTCGAGTTGACAGGTGCGCCTAGCCTGCCAACTTTAACCTGAACACCGCGGCCTTTGTCCAGTGTATTCAGCGACGTCGTGGCGCTGACCACTTGCCCGGATCCGATGGCGTCCAAGTCCAAACCGACTGTGAATTCCACACCCGCATTGGCCGTAATCGTCGCATCCACACTGCCGGCTACACTTAACTGCGCAAAGCCTACGTCCAGTCCTTGGTCAAAGTTAAGCTCAACACTCTTCGTAAAGGTTGTGCCCATCGCCACATTAAAGGTCACCGTGCGAACAGGCGTGGCTTCGTAATTCAAGGTGGCGGTAAACGGCAGGCCATTAAACTGCTGCTGGATAAGTCCATTAAGCACATGTACCAAATCTTGAATCGTATTCACGCGGAACTTGGGAGTGGCCAGCATGCCATCGCGGAAGCCAACTTGGGAACCACCACTACCGTCGGATTCCGTCTGATTCTCACCCAACCCGAGCTCCGTGCGGGCCGTGTTGATATCCTTGGACTGGCTATCAAGGAATCCCAGCAACTCGGCACCATCAATCGATAGGTCCACAGTGGCACTATCGATATTGACCAATCGCACGCGATTGCCAATCAATACCGCGCGCAGTTTCTGATCCAAGCCCGCGCCGGCGAAACTGGCGTTGTTCAACGCTCGGTTGATACTGCCGATCATGTCGGCCGGTTGGCTGTTTTGCCGTGTCGAAGCGGCAGTAATCGTAACGCTGATCGGTGCACCATCGATATCCAGGTCGAAGGTCAAATCCTGAGTTAATTGACTAGGCAAATCGGAAATGGCCGTAATCTGAACCGTGCTCAACTCCAGCGAAATGCCGGCTGTGGGACTGGTCGTACGCAGCGTCAGTTTGTTAGCGTCATCTGGGTTGTAAATGTTGACAGCACGATCGGCGCCTAGGCT
>JADLDX010000194.1 GCA_020846515.1 Pirellulaceae bacterium | reverse complement strand
TGACTTGAATTCGCCTGCGCTAGCGTGGTGGATCGAGCGGTGGCGGCGGGCTTGGATCCAGTCCCCAGTGTCAAGGCATCTACGCAGCACCAAGACGATGGCGCACACCGAATTTGTTTCGCAATGGAACGAACGAGATCTACCGGACGCTCAGAAGCAAGCAGAGATCGATGCTCACCGCGCCAAGATTGAAGACGCGAAAAAGGCGGTTGACCAGCAGATCGCGGAGACTGGCAAAAAAGAGTCCGAGCTCAGCGAAGAGCAGCTCAAGCCGATCAAAGAGGCTCGCAAAAAAATAGAGGAGTTGGAAAAGGCGCTGCCCCAGCTGCCCAAGGTGATGGCAGTGGCGGAAGCGCCCGTAAAAACGGTACCGATTCATATTCGCGGTAATCATTTGCAGTTAGGCCCAGAACCTGTAGCCCGCGCGATTCCCACGGTCTTCACTTCCACGACCAGCAGTCCGACCTTCCCCGCCGATCGCAGCGGCCGCTTGGAGTTTGCACGCTGGCTAACCAGTGGCCAGCACCCGCTGGTCACACGCTTACTGGTGAATCGCTGGTGGCAAGGTCATTTCGGTGAAGGTCTGGTGCGTTCGCCCGGCAACTTCGGCCTGACAGGCGAAGAGCCAACACATCCTGAGTTGTTGGACTACCTGGCCAGTCAATTCGTCGCCGACCAATGGTCGATGAAACAACTTCATCGCCGCTTGCTACTGTCAGCCGTCTATCGCCGATCTTCAGTGCCTGCCAAAGCAGAAGTGCCGGCTAACTCAAACGTGCCGGCTAATCCAGGAGAGCCGGCTAACTCAGAAGTGCTCGCCGATTCAGGCACTAGTCGACCGAACGATTTGGAGAATCGCTATTGGGCTCGTCAGAATCGCAAACGCTTGGAGATTGAACCACTGCGTGATGCGATCCTGGCCATGGGTGAAAATCTCGACACACGCATGGGTGGTCAAGCGGAAGCGGTCTATGGCAACTTTGAAACCAGTTCGACCGCGCGTGGCGTGGAGGGTTCGTTGCGGCGTACGATCTACCTGCCGGTCAATCGCGCGGCGCTTTCCGAACTACTATCCACATTCGACTATGTTGATTCAGCGACTTCGGTTGCTAAACGCAATTCGACGGTTGTGCCTCATCAATCGTTGTTCCTGATGAATAATCCGTTGGTGATAGAGCAAGCGTGGTTGTTGGGCAAACGTGCCCAAGCGGCCGCAGATAACGATCGACAACGTATCGACTGGGCGGTGCGCGCAGCGCTGGGTCGGCCAGCGGACGACACGGAGTTAGTTGCGGCCGAGGCCTTCTTGCAGACGCAAAGCAAGGCTGCGGATGCCAAGCTGGATCGCGCCTGGCAGCGGTTATGTTTGTCACTGCTGTGCACGAATGAATTCATGACCATCGACTGATCGCCCTGACCTTTGGCAATTCGGCGCACACCTTAGCTTAGAACCATGCAAAGTAATTCAATGAACCATAACCATTTAACGTCAGCCTGTAGCGGTGGCCATGCTTCGCGACGCGCCGTGCTGCGTGGTCTGGCCGGCGGGCTGGGATCGATCGCCTTGATGGACTTGCTGTCGCGTGACACCCAAGCTGCTTCAGCACCAGATCCCGGTGCATTGGCCCGCGTCTTCGCGCCTCGCGCGAAACGGGTCATCTTTTTATTCATGCATGGTGGGCCATCGCACATCGATACGTTTGATTACAAACCGATGCTCAACGCGCATGACGGTAAGGAGTTGCCGTTTGCCAAACCTCGCGTTCAATTTGCCAAGACGGGTAACTTACTGCGCAGTCCTTGGCGTTTTCGACAATATGGTCAATCCGGAGCGTGGGTTAGCGACCTGTTCCAGCAAACCGCGGCTCACGTTGACGATATGACGTTCATCAAGTCGCTGCATGGTTCCAATGCTGCTCACGGCGGAGCGCTGCTGAAGGTCCACACGGGCAGCGATACCTTTGTAAGACCGAGCATGGGCGCTTGGATCGGCTATGGGCTGGGCACCGAGAATCAGAATCTGCCCAGCTTTATCACCATCAATCCCACGCTAGGTCATGGAGGCGTACAGAACTTTGGTGCCGGTTTCTTGCCGGCTCAACATCAGGCCACGCGTATCGGCAGCGGCGGCGGGCGCAAAGGCCAAGCTGGTTCCATCGCTAATCTCGAGAACAGTTATTTGACGTCGGCTGAGCAGCGTGAGCAGTTGGAATTAACGCAGACGTTTAATCGTCATCAACTTGATCGCACTGCCGAGGACAGTCAATTGTCCGCACGCATCCAGTCGTTGGAACTGGCGTTTCGCATGCAGACCGAGGCACCCGAAGTTTTGGACCTGGCCAATGAAACCGAGGCGACGCTGCGGCTGTATGGTATGGACCAAGAGGCGACCAAGGGCTTTGGACGCTCATGTTTACTCGCGCGTAGGTTAAGCGAAGCCGGCGTGCGTTTCGTGCAAGCCACGCATGCTTATTGGGACCAGCACTCCGAGCTTCGAGAAAAGCACAGTGAACTGGCCGGTCAAGTCGACCGTCCGATCGCTGGTTTGCTCAGCGATCTGAAGGCTCGTGGTTTGCTCGACGAGACCTTAGTGATTTGGGGTGCTGAGTTCGGTCGCACGCCGACGGCTCAAGGCAACAACGGTCGCGACCACAATCCGCATGCCTTTACCTATTGGATGGCGGGCGGCGGAGTGAAACGCGGCTTCAGCTACGGTGAAACCGACGACTATGGTTTTTACGCCGCGCAGGACAAAGTCCACGTACACGACTTCCATGCCACGCTGTTGTATCTACTGGGCATCGACCATGAACGACTAACCTTCCGCCTAGGTGGCCGCGATTTTCGTTTGACCGATATTCATGG